>NZ_DASVFL010000249.1:0-27925 GCF_036380075.1 Lentzea sp.
GGCGTCTGGGCCAGGATCTCCGAGATCGGGAACCGCGACTCGCGCCGCACCGCCATGAAGATGCGCGGCATCAGCGGGAAGTGGAACGCCATGTGGCACTCGTCGCCGTCGCCGAAGTACTCCACGACGTCGGACGGCCACTGGTTCGCCTCGGCGAGCAGCACCCGGCCGGGGTACTCGTCGTCGACGACCTTGCGGCACTTGCGCAGGAAGTCGTGCGTCTCCGGCAGGTTCTCGCAGTTGGTGCCCTCGCGCTCGAACAGGTACGGCACGGCGTCGAGGCGGAACCCGTCGATGCCGATGTCGAGCCAGAACCGCAGGATGTCGAGCATCGCGTCCTGGACGGCGGGGTTGTCGTAGTTCAGGTCCGGCTGGTGGCTGAAGAAGCGGTGCCAGAAGAACTGGCCGCGCACCGGGTCGTAGGTCCAGTTCGACGTCTCGGTGTCGACGAAGATGATGCGGGCGTCGCTGTAGGCGGAGTCGTCGTCGCTCCACACGTAGAAGTCGCCGAACGGACCGTCGGGGTTCTCCCGAGACTGCTGGAACCACGGGTGCGCGTCGGAGGTGTGGTTGAGCACCAGGTCGGTGATCACCCTGATCCCGCGCCGGTGGGCCTCGTCCAGCAGGTGCTGGAAGTCCTCGACGGTGCCGAACTCCGGCAGCACCGCCCGGAAGTCGCTGATGTCGTACCCGCCGTCGCGCAGCGGCGACGCGTAGAACGGCGGCAGCCACAGGCAGTCGACGCCCAGCCACTGCAGGTAGTCCAGCTTGGACGCGAGCCCTCGGAGATCTCCGGTGCCGTCACCGTTCGAGTCGCTGAACGCCCGGACGAGCACCTCGTAGAAGACAGCGCCCTTGAACCAGTTCTCCTCGTGCTCCATGGCACCTCTCGCTCGCACGTCGTGGAATTGCGGCAGCGTGCGGCACGGGTGGCGCGAAGATCAAATCGTTCACCTGGTCGTGTGAACACCCTCGGGAGGCTCGCGCCGTTCGAGCACCGAGGCGATGCGTTGCACGGGGATCTCGTGCCGGTCGCGGGTGAGTTCGTCCTGCACGACGTAGTGGAGCTTCTCCCCCACGCTGCGCAGCATCACCACGACCCCCCTGCGCCCGCGCAGGTCGTCGACGCTGAACTCGACGAAGTCCCCTTGCCGTGCATCGGAACCGTAGTCGCGCAGGATCACCGAGACACCTCCACCTGGTTGTGGCTGCGACCAGCACTTCCCACCGGAGGTACCACCCCGGGACGTCCACAATCGACATTCACCGGACCAGGTGAAGATCAGCCGCCCTCCGCGCGGCGCTCGCGGAAGGCGATCATGTTCATCCGGTTGCCGCACCGCACGCCGCAGAACCGCTTGAGGCCGTTGCGGGACAGGTCGAGCAGCAGCCCGGCGCAGTCGTCGGCGGCGCAGACCCGCAGCCGGCCCATCTCGTCCGTCCTGATCACGTCGATGAGGGCGAGCGCGGCCTCGACGCGGATCCGTTCGGCGAGCGGCGCGTCCGGCTCGGTGGCGTGGATGTGCCAGTCCTGCTTGTCGTGCCGCACGAGGTACGGCAGGGCCTTGGCGTCGCGGAGCATCTTGTTCACGGCGTCGACGGCCTCCTCGCGGCCGAGGGTCCACACCTGGCGCAGCAGCGTGCGGGCTTGCTTGACGTCGCGCAGCTCCGCCTCGTCGTGGTCGACGCGGCCCGTGTAGCCGTAGCGGTCCAGCAGGGCCCGGAGCTGCTCCACCTCGGCCAGCTCGTCGGCACCGCTGCGGGACGCCGACGCGTCGGTGTTGCACAGGGCGACCACGAAGCCGAGGGCCTCCTCCGTGTCAGGGGCAAAACGCAAATTGACTCCTTACCGAGACCGGCCTAGCGTCAGGGGTGAAGGTCAGGTTAGGCCATGACATGAGCATCGGCACCGGGAGGCGCGCACGCATGGGGACCCCGTCGAAGACCACCGGCCTGATCGCGGCAGCGGTCTCGTTCATCTCGTTCGGCACCTCCGGTGCGTTCGTCAAGCCGCTGCTGGAGGCGGGCTGGTCGCCGACGGCCGCCGTCACGGCCCGCGCGCTCACCGCCGGGCTGGTGCTGCTCCCGTTCGTGCTGTGGTCGTTGCGCGGCCGGTGGCACCTGCTCTGGCACGCCCGGTGGGCCGTGCTGGGCATGGGCCTGGTCGGCGTGGCGGTGACCCAGGTGCTGTACTTCGCCGCCATCCAGCGCATCCCGGTGGCGACGGCGCTGCTCATCGAGTTCCTCGCGCCCCTGCTGCTGGTCGGCTTCACGTGGGCGGTCAGCAGGAAGACCCCGGCGCCGGTCGTCCTGGTCGGGTCGGTGCTCGCGGTCGGCGGCCTGGTGCTGGTGATCGGGCCGGGCGCGATCCAGGCCGTGGACCCGATCGGCTTGGCCGCCGCGTTCGGCGCCGCCATCGGGTGCGCCGTCTACTTCGTGATCGCCGCGCGCCCCAACAACGGCCTGCCGCCCGTCGCCCTCGCCGGAGCCGGGCTGCTGCTGGCCGCGCCCGTCCTGGCCCTCGTCGGGGCGCTCGGCCTGCTGCCGTTCACGGCGGCGTTCGACGACCTGGTCCTGTTCGACACGCGCACGGCCTGGTGGGTGCCGCTGCTCGTGGTCGCGGTCGTCGGCACCGCGCTGGCCTACGCGTCCGGCATCACCGCCTCCGGGATCCTCGGGTCGCGGCTGGCGTCGTTCATCGGCCTGCTGGAGGTCGTGTCCGCGTCGCTCTTCGCGTGGCTGCTGCTCGGCGAGGAGCTCAGCCCGCTGCAGCTCTTCGGCGGCGTGCTGATCCTCGCCGGCATCGCGTCGGTGCGGGCGGAACGGGAGAAGGTCGAGCCGGTGGTCCCCGCAGCCGTGGGCTAACGGCGCCGGAGGGCCGGTAGCGCCAACGCCGGTGGCACGTACTCCACGTCCACCGGCCCCAGGTCCACCCCCGGCGGCACGATCTCGTCGATCCGGTCCAGCACGTCACCGCTCAGCGTGATGTCCGCCCCGGCGAGCAGGTCGTCGAGCTGCCGCGGCGTGCGCGGGCCGATGACCGCCGCGGAGACGGCCGGGTGCGCCGTCACGAACCCCAGCGCGAGGTGCGGCAACGACAGCCCCGCCTCCCCGGCCAGTGCGGCGAGGGCCTCGACGGCGTCGAGCTTGCGCTCGTCGGTGAGGTGCCGCGGCGCCCAGTGCAGACGGCCCGCCGACGGCCTCTCGGCGCTGCCGCGGCGCAGGCGGCCGGACAGCAGGCCCATCGACAGCGGGCTCCACACCAGGACACCGAGCCCGAAGCGTGCGCAGACGGGCAGGATCTCGCGTTCCACTCCCCTGTTCAGGATCGAGTAGTGCGGCTGCTCGCTGCGGAACCGCGCGAGACCGCGGCGTTCGGCGACCCACTGCGCCTCGACGATGTCCGACGGCGGCAGGTTCGAGTGGCCGATCGCCCGCACCTTGCCCGCGCGCAGCAGGTCGGTGAGCGCGCTCAGCGTCTCCTCGACGTCCGTGCCGGGGTCGGGGTGGTGGACCTGGTAGAGGTCGACGTGGTCGACGCCGAGGCGGCGCAGCGAACCCTCGACGGCCTCGACCACCCAGCGGCGGGAGCTGCCGCGCCGGTTCGGGCCGGTGCCCATCGGGCCGTTGAACTTGGTGGCGAGCACGACGTCGTCGCGGCGGCCGCGCAGGGCCTCGCCGACGATCCGTTCGGACTCGCCGTCACCGCCGTAGACGTCGGCGGTGTCGATCGTGGTGATCCCCTGGTCGAGTGCGCGGTGCACCATGCGCACGCACTCGTCGCGGTCGGGGTTGCCGTACGGGCCGAACATCATCGTGCCCAGCGTGAAGGCGCTGACCTGGATGCCGGTGCGGCCGAGGGGACGGGTGTGCATCAGGGGGTTCCTCCAGGGGGCGGGGTGCGCGCGCACCCCGCCTCGCTCGGGCTCAGGAGTGGGCGGCCGCGACCTGGACGACCCAGGTGACGCCGAAGCGGTCGGCGAGCATGCCGAAACCGGGCGAGAACTGCGACGGGCCGAACTCCTCGACCACCGAGCCGCCGTCGGCGAGGCCCTTCCAGATCGGGCCGACCTCGTCGGTGCTCTCGCCGGTCACGGACAGGAAGAACCGCTCCTCGGTGATCGTGGTGCCGTTCTCGCGGCGGGTGGTGGGCTCGCCGGCCGGCAGGGGCCGGTCCGCTCCCGGCACGTCGTAGGCCATGACGCGGAAGCCGTTCTCGGCGACGACCTCGCCGAACACGACGTTCTTCGCGCCCGGCACCTCGGCGGGCACGCCGAAGTCGCCGTAGGTGACGACGTTCAGCTGACCGCCGAAGACCGACCGGTAGAACTCGAGGGCGTCGCGGGCCTGGCCGTGGAAGTTCAGGTGGGCGACGGCGTTGAGCGGCATGGTGTCTGGTTCCTTCGTTCTCGGTGCCGGGCGTTTCCGGCGATGAGAGGGACTTTGTCACCAGTACCGGACAGGGAACGTCCGCTTCTCGTGCCATCCTGAGACCATGCCGATCTCCTCGTCGACGACCACCTCGAGCCGCCTGTTGTCGCTGCTGTCGCTGCTCCAGGTCCGCCGCGACTGGCCGGGCCTGGCGCTGGCCGAACGCCTCGGTGTCAGCGAGCGCACGGTCCGCCGCGACGTCGACCGCCTGCGCGAGCTCGGCTACCTCGTGCAGGCGGTGAAGGGCCCCGACGGCGGCTACCGGCTCGACGCGGGCAGCCAGGTGCCGCCGCTGCTGTTCGACGAGGAGCAGGCCGTCGCGCTCGCCGTGGCCCTGCGGATCGCCGTCGGCACGGGCGCGGGCATCGAGGAGGCCGCGGCACGGGCGCTGGCCACCGTCCGGCAGGTGCTGCCGGCGCGGCTGCGGCAGCGCATCGACGCACTGGAGGTCGAACCGGCCGGCCGCGGCACCCAGGTCGACACCGAGCTGCTGCTGGCGTTGAGCGCCGCCGTCCGCGCGTGCGAGGAGCTCCGGTTCGACTACCGCTCACCGGGCAAGCCGGACTCCGGCGGGCCGCCGCGCCGCGTGCAGCCGCACCACCTCGTCGTCCGGGCGGGCCGCTGGTACCTGGTGGGGTGGAGCCCGGAACGCGCGGACTGGCGGACCTACCGCGCCGACCGGATGACCCTGCGCGTGCCGAACGGCCCGCGCTTCACGCCCCGCGAGGTGCCCGGCGGCGACGTGTCGGCGTTCCTGGCCGCCCGGTTCAAGGGCTCGGACACCGGCGGGTGGCCGTGCCGGGGCGAGGTGGTCCTCGGCCTGCCGCTGGAGGAGGTGGCCCCGTTCACCGGCGGTGACACCGCGGAGGCGGCGGGCCCCGGCCGCACCCGGCTGCTGACCGGGTCGTGGTCGTGGGCGGCGCTCGCCGCGAACCTGGCGCGCTTCGACGCCGACGTCGAGGTCGTCTCGCCGCCGGAGCTGAAGGACGCGTTCGCCGCGCTGTCGGCACGAGCCGCGCGGGCCGCACGACGATGAGGCCGCGGGACGGGTGCGTCCCACGGCCTCGGGATCGTCGGCGGGTCAGGCGAACTGCTGCCAGCCGTCGCCGATCAGCGCACCGGCGCTGTAGGGCGCCGAGGCGTTGCCGGTGTTGACGTAGAGCCACAGCGAGCCGTCCGCCTTGGTGGCGACGACGTCGGCGCGGTTGTCGCCGTTGGTGTCGCCGAGCAGCACGCGGTCGAACGGCTGCCAGCCCGTGCCGATCCGCCCGCCCGCGCTGTACGGCGCGGAGTCGCTGCCACCGTTGGCGTACAACGACATCGTGCCGTCCGGCTGGACGCCCACCAGGTCCGCCCGGCCGTCACCGGTCACGTCCCCGGCCGCGATCCTCGTGAACACGCCCCAGCCCGTGCCGATCTGGCCGCCCGCGCTGTAGGGCGCGGAGTCGTTGCCGCCGTTGGCGTACAGCCACAGCGTGCCGTCCTGGCGGGCCGCGACGAGGTCGGCGCGCGAGTCGCCGGTCACGTCCGCGAGCAGGACGTGGCGGAACTGCTGCCAGCCGGTGCCGATCTGCGTACCGGTCCCGTACGGCGAGGTGTCGTTGCCGCCGTTGAGGTACAGCCACAGCGTGCCGTCCGCGCGCACCGCCACGAGGTCCGCCCGGTGGTCGCCGTTCACGTCCCCGGACAGGACCCGGAGGAACTGCTGCCAGCTCACGCCGACCTGCGCACCGCTTCCGTACGGAGTGGTGCTGCCGCTGTTGCGGTACAGCCACAACGTGCCGTCCGTCCGCCGCGCCACCAGGTCGGCCTTCCCGTCACCCGTGACGTCCCCGGCCGTCACGCCCCCGCCGGATCCTCCCGCCAGTGCCGCGAGCTGCGCCACGGATCCGTTGAACACCATGGAGTCGTGCGCCGCGCCGCGCTTGCAGGCGTCGATGTCGTACTGCCAGAACGTCCAGTTGCTCCCCCAGCCCGGCACCGACGGCGGCGTCGAGCCGCAGCTGGAGATGTCGAGCGGGTACCCGGAGAACGCGCCGCTGCTGCCGGTGCACGGGTTCCACCAGTTGACGTTGGTGTAGATCATCGGCGTGCGGCCGATGCGCGCCTGGACCGTCGTCAGGAAGGTGCTGATCCACGAGCGCATCTCGCTCTGGGACAGGCCGTAGCAGTCGGGCGTGCCCGAGAGGTAGGGCCATTCCAGGTCGAGGAACGGCGGGAGGGTCCTGCCGTCGGTGCTCCACTGGAGGTTGTCGGCGAAGTGGTTCGCCTGGCCCGCGGGGTTGCCGAGGTCGGGCCGGCCGAACGCGTAGGCGCCGACGTAGAGCCCGGCGGCCTTGGCGCCCTGGTTGTCCTGGCCGAAGTACGGGTTGACGTAGCTCGTGCCCTCGGTGGCCTTGACGAACGCGAACTCCTCGCCCGCCGCCCGTCTGTCGGCCCAGTTGAGCGTCTTGCCGTCGTGGTCGTGGCTGGAGACGTCGATGCCGTTGACGGTGTACCCCGGCGGCAGGGCGGTGGTGCCGGCCGTGCCGGCGTCCGCCCGCGTGCCGGCGAACAGCTGGGCCGCCAGGGCGAGCGCGAGGGCGATGATCGGTGTGGTGCGCATGGTGGGCTCCCGGAGATCGCGTGGTCGTGGGGATCAGGCGAACTGCTGCCAGCCGTCGCCGATCAGCAGGCCGGTCCCGTACGGGGAGGAGTCGGTGCCGCTGTTGAGGTACAGCCGCAGCGAGCCGTCCGGCTGGG
The DNA here is from genome assembly GCF_036380075.1 of Lentzea sp. Taxonomy (NCBI): domain Bacteria; kingdom Bacillati; phylum Actinomycetota; class Actinomycetes; order Pseudonocardiales; family Pseudonocardiaceae; genus Lentzea; species Lentzea sp. The sequence goes on from NZ_DASVFL010000249.1 coordinate 7,174, forward strand.
TGGCGATGATCTCGGCGCGGGCGTCGCCGTTCGTGTCGCCGAGCAGGACGCGGTCGAACGGCTTCCAGCCGTCGCCGATGACGGTGACGGGCCCGTAGGGCGCGGAAGCGTTGCCGGTGTTGACGTACAGCAGCAGCGCGCCGTCGGAGTTGACGCCCACGAGGTCGGCGCGGCCGTCCCCGGTCACGTCGCCGGCCGCGATCTTCATGAACGCGCCCCAGCCCGTGCCGATCTGCCCGCCCGCGCTGTACGGCGCTGAGTCGCTGCCGGTGTTGGCGTAGAGCCGCAGGACGCCGTCCGCCGAGACGGCGACCAGGTCCGCGCGGCCGTCCCCGGTGACGTCGGCCAGGTTCACCGAGGTGAAGCCCTGCCAGCCCGAGCCGATCACGCTGCCGGTCCCGTAGGGCGCGGTGGCGTTGCCGGTGTTGAGGTACTGCCTGAGGGTGCCGTCGCTCTGCGCGGCGACGACGTCCGCGCGGTGGTCGCCGTTGACGTCCCCGGCCAGGAACCAGAGGAACCCCTGCCAGCCGCTGCCGACCGCGGTGCCGGTGCCGTACGGGGAGGAGTCGGTGCCCCCGTTGGCGTACAGCAACAGCGAGCCGTCCGTGCGGCGGGCGAGCAGGTCGGCCTTGCCGTCCCCGGTGACGTCTCCCGCAGCGACGCCGCCGGTGGAGCCGTCGACGATGCGGTCGTAGCGGACCGGCCGGTAGTTGCTCGCGTTGCTCTGGGTCCAGGCCCGCCTGACCGTGTCGGCGGAGCCGGTCTGCTCGATCACGACCGGCCTCGTGTGCGCCGCGTCGTCCCACCCGACGAACAACGCGACGTGGTCGACCTTCGCGTTGTTCTCGTGGCGCAGCAACGCGTCGCCGGGTTGCAGCGACGCCCGCGGGATCTCCGTGGAGACGTCGCCGAGGTTGCCCGTGTAGTAGTAGCTGCCGGACTTGCCGAGCCCCCAGGCCATCGACACGAACCCGGAGCAGTCGGTCCGGTAGTCGCCGTAGGAGTTCCGGTAGCACCGGGACTGGCTGTACTGCACGCCGACGCTCAGCCAGCTCTGCGCACGGGCCAGCACCTGGGCGCGGGTGAGGCTCTTGTGGCCGCCGTTGTCGTTGCACGGCACCGCTGTGGTGGAGACGTCGGCCGCCGCCAGCCGGCCCTCGTCCACGAGTCCGGGGTAGCTGGGCAGCGGCGGGTTGCCGGCGGAGGAGCCGGGAGCGGCGCTGACGGGGCCGACGGCGGCGACCGCGGCGAGCGCGAGGGCGACCAGGCTGGTTCCGGCGGCGCGGCGGAGGAGGTTCGCGTTCATGGGTTGCTGTCCCCTTGAGGTCCTGTGGAGGAGCTTCGACGGGAACGAGCGTCTGCCGCCGTCCTGCACCTTCTCTGCACTGGCGGCGCAACGCCTTTACAGCGGTTCTGCGGCACCCCGCGACGGCGGTACCCTGCCCGGGCGGCGGGGAGGCCGAGGCTCGCGAACGGGGGTCCGCATGGAGTTCCACCTGCTCGGACCGGTGGAGGTGACGCGCGACGGCGGCGCGGTGCCGTTGCGGGGCACGAAGATCCGGACCCTGCTGGCCGCGCTGCTGCTCGCCCCCGGCCGGGTGCTGGCCACCGACCGGCTGGTCGACATCATCTGGGACGACGACCCGCCGCCGACCGCCAGGGCGTTGATCCAGACCTACATCTCCACGCTGCGCCGCACGATCGGCGACACCGGCGCTCGGGTCATCCGCACCGCGGCCCCCGGCTACCTGATCCGCGTCGAGGACGGCTGCCTGGACAGGACGAGGTTCGACGAGCTGGTGGCCGCGGGACGCGCCGCCGCGGCCGCCGGACGCCACCGCGAGGCCGCCAACGCCTTCCGAACCGCCGACGCCCTGTGGCGCGGTCCCGCGCTGGGCGGCGTGCAGAGCCGCGTCCTCGCGATCGAGGCCACCCGCCTGGACGAGCAGCGGATCGCCGTCGCCGAGGCGCGGGTGGCCGCCGACCTGGCGCTGGGCCTCGCCGAGGAGCTGATCGGCGAGCTGACCTTCCTGGTGGGTCAGCATCCGACCCGGCCCGCCCTGCGCGGCCACCTCATGCTCGCCCTGCACCGGGCGGGCCGCACGGCCGACGCGCTGGCGGTGTTCCGGCAGGGCAGGGACGCGCTGGTGGACGAGCTGGGCATCGAGCCGGGGGCGGAGCTGACCCGGCTGCACGAGGGCATCCTGCGCGCCGACCCGGCGCTGCTGGGCCCGCGCGCCGGCCAGGCGACCGGGCACGGGGCGTCCGGCGGCACCGCCCCGGACGTCCACGCGCGAGACGACCGGCAGCACACCGAGCACGCGCAGGGCGGCCACCGGCCCGCCTCGGCCACCCGCCGGATCACCGGGTACTCGCCCGCCGGCGAGCCCACCGCCGCGGCGCCCACCGCCCACCAGCCCGGTGACCACTCCCAGCCCACCGCCGCACCCGTCCACCCGCCGGCCGCCCGGACACCCGCCGCCCCGTCCACCACCCCGAACTCAGGCCTGCGCGTCCCGCGCCAGCTCCCGCCCGACGCCGCCGACTTCACCGGCCGCGACGACCTCGTGCGCGACCTCACCGGCCTGCTCACCGCCCCCTGCACCGGCCCGGTCGTCGCGGCGCTGATCGGCCCCGGCGGGGTGGGCAAGTCGGCACTGGCCGTCCACGTGGCCCACCAGGTGTCGCGGGCCTACCCGGACGGGCAGCTGCACGTCGACCTGCGCGGCACCAGCGGCGCGCCGGCCTCCCCCGCCGAGGTGCTCGGGCGGCTGCTGCGGGCGTTGCAGCACGACGCCATCCCCGACGAGGCCGACGAGCGGATGGACGCCTACCGCACGGTGCTGTTCGACCGGCGGGTGCTGATCGTGCTCGACGACGCCGCCACCGAGCAGCAGGTGCGTCCGCTGCTGCCCGGCACCGACTCGTGCGCCGTCCTGCTGACCTCGCGCAACCGGCTGGCCGGGCTCGCGGGCGCGCGGCACGCCGAGGTCGACATGCTCTCGCCCGCCGAGGCGACCGCCCTGCTCGCCAAGGTCGCCGGCGCCGACCGGATCGGCGATGCGCCGGACGCGACCAGGGACATCCTGGCGTCGTGCGGGAACCTGCCGCTGGCGGTGCGCATCGCCGGGGCCCGGCTCGCCACCCGGCGGCACTGGACGCCGCGGCTGCTCGCCACCCGGCTGACCGACGAACGCCGCCGGCTCGACGAGCTCTCGGCGGGCGACCAGCAGATCCGGGCGAGCGTCGAGATGGGCGTCCGCAGCCTCGACCCCGCCGCGCGGTCCGCGCTCAGGAGGCTCGGCCACCTGGGGCTGTCGGACTTCCCGGCGTGGGTGGTGGCGTACGCGCTGGACGTCCCGCAGCACGACGCCGAGCAGGTGGTCGACCACCTCGTCGACAACCACCTGGTCGACTACACCTTCGTCGACGACGCGGGCCAGGTGCGGTACCGCGTGCACGACCTCGTCCGCATCTACGCGCGCGAGGAGGCCGAACGGAGCGAGAGCAGGGCGGACCTCGCCGCCGCGACGGCACGGGTGGTGGGCGGCTGGGCGGCGGTGCTCGAACTGCTGCGCGAGCACGTCGTGGACAGCGTGACGTCCGGTGCGATCCACCCGCACGCGCCGGTGCCGGCCGGGGTCACCGCGGCCGATCCCGAGGTGGTCGGCACCGCGCTCGCCGACCCGCGGCGGTGGCTCGACGTCGAACAGGCGTCGCTCGTGCTCGCCGTGGAGCGCAGCGCCGAGATGGGCCTGCACGAGCTGGCGGTGGCCGTGGCGTCGGTGCTGTGCGCGTCGAGCTACGCCCTGAACCGGGTCGAGGACCTGTGGGAACGGGTGCACCGCGCCGCGCTCCGGGCGGCCCGCGAGGCCGGCAACGCGCACGGCGAGGCCGTGCTGCTCGCCCAGCTGGGCCAGCTGCGCTACGAGCAGGACCGGTTCGCCGACGCGCGCCTGCACCTCACCGACGCCGTCGAACGGTTCCGCGACCTGCACGACCCGCGCGGTGAGGTGAGCGCGTTGAGCGCGCTCGGGCTCGCCTGCCGCGAACAGGGCTACCTGCCCGAGGCCGAGCACTTCCTGGCCAAGGCCTCGCAGGCGTGCGGGAGCCTCGGCGACGACAGCGCGACCGGTCACTGCCGGCGGTTGATCGGCTCGGTGCACCTGGAGCGCGGCGACTTCGACGCCGCCGGCGCCGCGCTCGACACGGCGCTCGCGGCCTACCGGCGGTCGGGCAGCCGCCGGGGCGAGGGGCTGACCCTGCGCACGATCGGCCTGACCCACCGCGCCTGCGGGCGGCTGACCGAGGCCGAGGACGCGTTCGCCGCGGCACTGGCCCTGTTCGAGGAGCTGGGCGACGCCAAGCTGGTGCAGTTCTGCCGGCGGGGGCTGGCCAAGACCCACGTCCGGCAGGGCCGGTTCGCCGAGGCGCGCGAACCGCTCGAGACCGCCCTCGTCGCGCACCGGGCCGAACGGGACAGCTGGTCCGAGGCCATGGTGATGCGCACGCTGGGCGAGCTGGAGCTGGCGTGCGGGAACGCCGGCGAGGCCCGCCGGTGGCTCGTCAGCGCGCTGGAGACGTTCCGGGTGATGGAGGCGACGCTGTTCTGCGCCCGCACCCTCCGCGACCTCGCGCAGGCGGAACGGGCCAGGGGCGACCACGCCGCCGCCGACGCCGCCCTGGCCGAGGCGCTGGAGACGTTCCAGGCCCACGGCGCCCGCGAGTACGGCGAGCTGACCGCCGGACGGCAGTCCAGGTCGCCGCTGTAATTCCGTTGCAGCGTTCTTGCAGGGCCGCGGCCGACTGTTGCGGCGGAAGCCCCGCACCGCCTGCGCCGGAGAGCCCGCGATGATCCTCCCGCTGACCGAACCGCGCCTGGCCCTGATCCCGGTCAGGGACAACGGCGAGGTGCTCGTGGACGTGAGCACCGCCGCCCCGCTGCGCACCGCAGGGGCCGCCCGCCTGCGTTCCGGTCTCGTCGACCGGCTCGTGACCGCCCAGACCCTGCTGCCCCGCCACGCCCGGCTGCTGATCGTCGACGGCCACCGGCCCTGCCCGCACCCGGACTGCGCGCCGGACCGGTGCGGCACGGCACCCCATCCGACCGGCGGTGCCGTCGACCTCACGCTCGTGAACCCGAACGGGCCCGCCCACTCCGGTACGCCGCTCCCGGCCTGCTGCACCGGCCCGGTCCCGCCGCCGCACGAGGACACCCGGCGCGTGCTGTCGACGGCACTGGGCGCGGCCGGGCTCGCCAACCACCCCGCGCAGTGGTGGCACTGGTCCTACGGCGACCGGTTCTGGGCGAGCGCGACCAACGCCCCGCACGCCCGTTACGGCTGCTCCGCGCTCTAGAAGAGCTGGACGAGCAGCGACCCCGCGACCAGGAGCGCGAGCCCGGCCGCACGGGCCGGGGTGAACCTCCTGCGCGGCATCCGGAACAGTCCCCCGTGGTCGACCACCGCCGACGCGAGCTGCTGGCCCGTGACGGTGAGCACGACCGTCGTCGCGGCGCCGATCTCGGGCATGAGCATGAACGTCGCGGTCACGTAGACCGCCGCACACACACCGCCCAGCCACCCCCACCACGGCATCCCCCTCAACGGAGCCAGCCGCGGCGCCGGCGTGCGGTCGGACGCGCGCATGAGCAGCAGCACGACCGAGATGGCGAGCGTCGCCACGACGAAGCTGATCAGGGCGACGGTGACCGGCGCGTGCAGGTCGGCGCGCAGCGCGGCGTTGACCGCGCCCTGCACCGGCAGCACCGCGCCCGCGACCACGCCGAGCCCGATCCACCCCACCCGCTTCCCCGGTGCGAGGCCCGCGTCCTGGGCGCGGATGACCACCGTGATGCCCGCCAGCACGGCGAGGACACCGACGACCACGCCCGCGGAGAGCGGGTGCCGCGGGATGCCGAGCAGGCCGAACCCGTCCAGCGCCAGCGACGCGAGCGTCTGCCCGGTGACGAAGAGCCCGGCCGCGGCGAGCGCGCCCAGCCGCGGGAACAGCAGGATGCCGCTGGTGATGTAGAGCGGGCTGGCCAGGCCACCCAGCAGGTGCCACGGCTCCACGGACGGGACCAGCGCCACCGCGCCGATCGCGCCCACCGCCACGGCCAGCACGGCGAGCAGTGCCGTGGCCACGCCCAACTGGAGCGTCGACGCGCCGTACGGCGTGCCCACCGCCTTCGTGAGCTGCAGGTTCACCGACGCCTGCACTGCCAGCAGACACCCGGCGAGCAACGCTGACGCGAGAAGCGCGAAGTGCACGACAGACCCCGTCCCCCAATAAGCGGACACCGTGTCCACAACGGCGAGGGTAAGCGCCAAGCGGACGCGTTGTCCACTTCATCGCGTAGGATCGGGTCGTGGCCGACAACCTGCACGAGGTGACGACGGGACGCCCGCCGGTCAGGGAACGCGCCGACGCCGCGCGCAACCGGGCGCGGGTGCTGGCCGCCGCCGAGGAGCTGTTCGCGACCAAGGACGCCCGCCAGGTCACGATGGACGAGATCGCGCGGGCCGCGGGGGTCGGCAGGGCCACCCTGTACCGCCGCTACCCCGACACGACGTCGGTCGCGGCGGCGTTGCTCGACGAGCACGAACGCCGGTTGCAGCACCGGTTGCTGGAGGGCCCGCCGCCGCTGGGCCCCGGCGCGGCGCCCGCGGACCGGCTCGCCGCCTTCTACGCGGCCATGACGACCCTGCTCGAACGGCACCTGCACCTGGTGCTCGGAGCGGAGACCGGTGACGCCCGGTTCGCCACGGGCGCCTACGGGTTCTGGCGCGTGCACGTGCGCGCGCTGCTGACCGAGGCCGCCGTGCCGGAGCCGGACGGCCTGGTCGAGGTGCTGCTCGCACCGCTCGCTCCCGAGGTGTACCAGGAACAACGGCGGCGCGGCCGGTCGCGGAACCAGATCGCCGAAGCGCTGACCTGGCTCAGCGGCCGCCTTCTGTCCTCACAGGACTCAGCTTCCGGACAGGGCTAGCTCCAGCGCAACGACGCCGCGCACAACCCCGCCCAGAACAACGCGAACGCGACAACCTTCTTGCGCGCCTTGGGGTCGCGCAGGGTCAGCCCAAAGACGAGGGCGTCCGAGGCGTCGGAGAACACGCGCGCGGACACCGCGGTCCGCAGCGCCGGACCGGGCGGGGCCACCATCATCGCCACGCCGATCGCCGCGTCCCGCGCTCCGATCGCGCCGATGAGCGTCCTGACAGGACGCGGAGTCTCACCCGAAGGCGTGGTGAGGCCACAGGGTTTCGCGAGCACCTTCGGGGCGACGACGATCGTGCCGCTGTAGACGGCGGTCGCCGCGCCCAGCAGGCGGGTCAGCGCGAACGGCATGGGGGTCCTCCTCCGCGGGTCGGTCCTCCCGGAGTACCCGCGGGCGAAGTCCCGACACCCGCGCATATCCGAGGAGAACTCGGGTACTGCCTGGCAGACGTTCCCGCTCCGAGGAGGATCCAGTGGCCACCCGCAAGCCAGGCAAGGTCGTGAAAGCAGCGCTCGAGAAAGCGGTGGACAAGGTCACGGAGATGGTCAACCCGCCGGTTCCCGGGGTCCCGAACAGCGAGCCGCCCTCGCTCGAGGAACCGACCGAGCCGCGCGGCCCGCTGCCGCCCAAGGCCGACCAGGACGGGCCCGAGACGGTGTCGCCGACGGGCGCGCCCACCGGTGCCCCGAAGCTCGCGATGGGGCAGCAGGGCGAGTTCCTCACGACCTCCGCCGGCGCACGGCTGCGCGACACCGACCACTCGTTGAAGGCGGGCGAGCGCGGCCCGACGTTGTTGCAGGACCACCACCTGCGCGAGAAGGTCATGCACTTCGACCACGAGCGCATCCCGGAGCGCGTGGTGCACGCACGCGGCTATGGCGCGCACGGCGTGTTCGTCGGCTACGGCACGGCGTCGAACGTCTGCATGGCCGGGTTCCTGGGCGACGGCGTCGAGACGCCCGTGTTCGTGCGGTTCTCGACCGTGCTGGGCTCGCGCGGGTCGGCGGACACCGTGCGCGACACCCGCGGGTTCGCGACGAAGTTCTACACCCAGGAGGGCAACTTCGACCTGGTGGGCAACAACATCCCGGTCTTCTTCATCCAGGACGGCATCAAGTTCCCCGACGTCATCCACGCGGGCAAGCCGCACCCGGACCGGGAGATCCCGCAGGCGCAGAGCGCGCACGACACCTTCTGGGACTTCGTCTCGACGCACACCGAGGCCACCCACCACGTCCTGTGGAACATGTCCGACCGCGGCATCCCCCGCTCCTACCGGACGATGGAGGGCTTCGGCGTCCACACGTTCCGGCTGGTCAACGCCGAAGGCGAGACGGCGCTCGCGAAGTTCCACTGGAAGCCGAAGCTCGGCGTGCACTCCCTGGTGTGGGAGGAGGCGCAGATGATCAACGGCATCGACCCCGACTTCCACCGCCGCGACCTCGCCGACGCCATCGAGTCCGGCGCCTACCCGCAGTGGGAGCTGGGCCTGCAGATCTTCCCGGACACGCCGCGGCAGACGTTCGAGGGCATCGACCTGCTCGACCCGACGAAGATCGTGCCGGAGGAGCTCGCGCCGGTGCAGCCGGTCGGCATGCTCACGCTCAACCGCAACACGATGAACTTCTTCGCGGAGACCGAGCAGGTCGCGTTCCACCTCGGCAACCTGGTGCCGGGCATCGACGTCACCGACGACCCGCTGTTCCAGTCGCGGCTGTTCTCCTACCTCGACACGCAGCTGACGAGGCTCGCCGGGCCGAACTTCAACCAGATCCCGATCAACCGCCCGCACGCGCCGGTCAACGACATGTTCCGCGACGGCTACCACCAGCACGCGGTGCACGCGGGTGTGGCGCCGTACAAGCCGAACACCCTCGACGGCGGCAACCCGTTCGAGGCGAAGACCGCGGCGGACCGGCCGTTCGTCGAGGTGGCGCAGCCGTTGCCGAAGGCGGTGAAGGTCCGCGAGGCACCGGCGTCGTTCGACGACCACTTCACGCAGCCGCGGCTGTTCTGGCTGAGCCTGTCGCCGGTCGAGAAGGAACACGTGGTGCGCGCGTTCACCTTCGAGCTCGGCAAGTGCTACGAGCAGGCGATCAAGGAACGGCAGCTGCGCGTCCTCGCGAACGTCGACCCGGTGCTGTGCGCGGAGGTGGCCGCGGGCCTCGGCCTGCCGGCCCCGGCGGCCACCGTGCGGCCGAAGAAGGTCACGCCGAGCCCGGCGCTCTCGCAGGTCGGGCGGACCTGGCCCACCGACGGCCGCCTGATCGGCATCGTGGTCGACCCCACCGACCTCGACGGCGTCCGCACGGTCCGCGAGACGATCCTGGCGGGCGGCATGGTGCCGTTGCTGATCGCGCCGACCGGCGGTCCGATCGGCGACAGCGGCCTGGTGGCGCAGCGGACGTTCCTCACGGCGCGCTCGGTCGAGTTCGACGCGCTGCTGCTCGCGGGCAGCCCGCCGCCCGGCCCGGACGCCGTCCCGGCGAGGGACGCGAAGGCGGGCGCACCGGGCACGGCCGTCGACCCGCGGGTCGTCCTGATGGTCCAGGAGTGCTTCCGGCACGCGAAGGCCATCGGGGCGTGGGGCGCCGGCCGCACCGCCCTGGAGGCCGCCGGCTGCGCGGGCCCGGGCGTCGTGACCGGCGACGACGCCACGAAGGTGTTCACCGAGCTGATGACGTTGCTGGGCGCCCACCGCGTGTGGGACCGCTTCCCGGCGACCGTCTCCTGAGAGGACCGGTCATGACCGCAGCCCACGGAGGACTCACGGAGGAGGACCTCGCCGTCCTGCGCTCGATGTTCGACCTGGCCCGCACCGGCGACACCGCCGGGCTGGCCGGGGCGGTCGACGCGGGGATCCCGGTGAACCTCACCAACGGCTCCGGCGACACCCTGCTGATCCTCGCCGCCTACCACGTCCACCCGGACACCGTCGCGGCGCTGCTGGAGCGGGGCGCCGACACGGGCAGGGTCAACGACCGGGGCCAGACGGCACTCGGAGCGGCGGTCTTCCGCCGCTCCGAGCGGTGCGTCACCCTGCTGCTGGGCGCGGGCGCCGACCCCGCGCTCGGACCGAGGTCCGCGCTCGACGTCGCCCGGTTCTTCGACCTGCCGGACGTGCTGGCCCTGCTGGAGAGGGCAGCGGCGACCGGCTGAGAAAGCCTAGAAGTGGTCCTTCTCGGTCAGCTCGTGCTCGATGGAGTCGGCGCGGCCGACCAGCAGGGTCAGCGGGCGCTCGAACTCCTCGCGCACGCTCAGGTCCTCCAGCGGCACCACGTGCTTGAGCAGCGCGACCCCGTCCACGATCGCGGCACCGCCCACGTCACCCTCGCCGGTCAGCTCCAGGAAGCGGCGGAGGTCGATGTCGTCGGCGCGCGCCACCGCCGAGGAGATATCGAGCCACTCCGCACCGTCGAGGTCCGGCAGGTGGTGCACCGAGACCTGCTGCGTCCGCTCCCCCGGCGTGTCGAGGCGGAAGCGCAGCCAGCTGTCGGTCTCCTCGAGCACCTCGTACCGGAGCCGGACATAGTTGATCACATCGGTCCACGACGTCACGCCTGGTCCTGCCTCTCACGCCACTCTCGTCCGCCGATCACCACCGTAATGCTGCCACCCCGCCCGCGAGGCGGAATCGGGCACGTGTCCGGTGATCGGCCGCGCGGAACCTCAGCGGCTGCGGCGGATCGCGACCAGTGCGATGTCGTCGGTCGCCTGCCGGTCGCCGACCATCGTCGCCATGATCCGGCCGCAGGCCTCCTCCGGCCCCATCGGGCTGACGGTCCGCCGCAGCAGCTCCAGGCCGACGTCGAGGTCCTGCCCCCGCCGTTCCACCAGGCCGTCGGTGTACAGCGCGACCAGGGTGCCCGGCGGCACGTCGACCCCGGTGCTGCGCCGGCCGGTGGTGCCGAGGTCGAACCCGATGGGCGGCCCGATCGGCACCGGCACGAACGCGGTCTCCGCGCCCGGCACGGCGAAGACCGGCGGCAGGTGCCCCGCCACGGCGAGGGTCATGCGGTGCGTGGCGGTGTCGATGATCGCGTAGGCGACGGTGGCCATGGTGCTGGTCTCGAAGTAGCTGGCCTTGCGGTCGAGCTTGCCCAGCACCTGCGCGGGGTCGAGGTACTCCAGCGCGTAGGCCCGCAGCGCGCTCCGCAGCCGTCCCATGACGACGGCCGCCTTCAGGCCGCTGCCGACGACGTCGCCGATCACCACGCCGATGCGGTCGCCGGGCAGCGCGAACACGTCGTACCAGTCGCCGCCGACGCCGCTCTCCGCGCCGGGCACGTACCGGGCCGCCAGCTCCCAGCCCTCGGTGCTCGGCAGCCGCGACGGCAGCAGGCTCTCCTGGAGCATCGCGGCGGCGGCACGCTCGGACCTCGTCCTGTCCACGTAGACGGCCACGGCCAGCCGGTCGGCGATGAGCTGGAGCGCGTCGACCTCCTCGTCGGTGAACCGGCGCGACGTGGTGCTGCCGACGTGCAGGACCCCGGTCAGCTCGCCCTCGGCGATCATCGGCACGCCGAGCAGCACGCGCAGCCCGTGCTCCCACAGCAGCGGGTTGACCACGGTGGACGGGTCGACCCGCTCGATCTGCACCGGCTCGCGCTGCTGGGCCACCCGGCCGGCGAACCCCTTGCCGACGGGGACCCGGACGCCCTGGAAGACCTCCTCCTCCAGGCCGGACGTGGCGCGCGCCACCAGCTGCGTGCCGCTGCGGTCGACCAGCAGGACGGTGACGGTGTCGACGGCGAGGAGCTCGCGGGAGCTCTCGAGGAGCACTTCCAGGAGCTTGTCCAAGTCGAGCTGCTTGAGCGTCCCGTCCGTGACGGCGTCGAGGACGCGCAGGCGGATCGACGAACCCCTGGCCTCGGCCATCCCACCTCCGCAAGCACCGAGCGTGGTCACGACACTACTTCGCGCGGCCACATCTTTCACTTTCGGACGGGACTACCCCGCTCCCGCGGGCCGAACCCGCGTCACGGCATCGTCAGCCGCACCAGCCATCCGTCGTGGTCGGTGTACCTGAGGCCGTACTTCGCGGTGCTCACGAACGCGAGGTCGTTCGAGAACACGACGTGCTGGACGTCCCCGTCCCCCTTGCGGACGTGGCCGGGCGGGACGCACTTCTGCGCGTTCTCCGGGTCGGACGTGTCGTACTCCAGGTTGAGGTCGCCGCCGACGACGGTCCTGCCGGTGATCCCCTCGGCCGCCCTGATCGACGGCACCACGTCGAACAGCAGGGACTGGCACTGCGCCAGCGCGACCGGTTCACTGCTGGCCGACAGATGGGTCGTGCACACCAGGTGGTCGCCCACGGCGTACGCACAGGCGTAGGTGCGTTGCTCGTTCCCGCTGTCCTGCGCCGTGTACTTGCCACGCCAGGCGCGGACGCCCTGGTAGCTGCCCGCCGCCACCCGTCCGAGCACGGCGTTGCCGTAGTCCTGCCCGTTGGTGCACTTGACCGGCGTGCCCGTGTCCCGCCGCACGGCCGCGGTGAAGACCGAGTACACCTGGTCACCCGGCCACGCCGCCGCGAGCGCGGGTGTCAGCCGGTCAGGCAGGTCGTTCGCACAGATCTCGTTGAGCGTCACCACGTTCGGCCGCACCGACCGGACCAGGTCGGCGGCCTCCGCCACCGACCGCCCCTGCTGGTAGCACCCGGCGATCCCGCTGTTGCACAGGTTGAGCTGGAGCTCCCAGAACCGCGCCCCGGCCGCCGAGGCGGGCGCCGCCAGTCCCAGGGTCAACGCCACCACCGCGACCAGGTGCGAGACCGCTTTCCGTCGAACCATCACCCCTCCGTTCCGCTGATCCGACGTCCAGCAGTACCGCAGGGGAACGGGGCGGCACCCTAGCCCTGCGGCCTGTCCCGCGGCGAGGATCCGGTTGAGCGGCGTCGTCCGCGGGTACCCGTTACGAATGGCCCATGACACGCCGGACCTGGCCGCCCACCTGACCGAGATCGCCCGCCGCCTGCAGCGGCAGCAGGGCGAACAGGAGACGATGGACGCGATCGTCCACTCCGCCGTCGGGTCCATTCCGGGGGCCGAACACGCGGGGATCATGACGATCCTGGGCCGCAAGGAGATCAAGACGGTCGCGACGACCGGTGACCTGCCGTGCCAGGTGGACCAGGCGCAGTACGACTCCGGCGAGGGCCCGTGCCTGACAGCGCTGTACAAGGCGAAGATCGTCCCGGTGCCGGACGTCGTCGCGGACGGGCGCTGGACGGAGTTCTCGCAGAGGGTGGTCGACCTCAAGGTCGGGAGCATGCTGTCGTTCCAGCTCTTCGTGGAGAACGAGGACCTGGGCGCGTTGAACCTCTACTCGGCGCAGACCCACGCGTTCGACGACGAGTCCGAGCACGTCGGCAGCCTGTTCGCCGGGCACGCCGCGATCGCTCTCGCGTCGGCCCAGGAACGCAGGCAGCTCAGTGCCGCCGTGCAGACCCGCGACCTGATCGGCCAGGCCAAGGGCATCCTGATGGAACGCCACCAGATCGACGCCGACCAGGCGTTCGCCGTCCTCGTCCGCACCAGCCAGCACACCAACCTCAAACTGAGGGAGATCGCCGAACACCTGACCACCACCCGGAAACTGCCCGCCCAGGACGGCTGAGCGAGCACCGCGGGTGTGCAAAAGTCATTTGAACGGCTAATGTTCGTGGTGAGCAGTTGAGCCTGCAGCTGCGTCCCTTCTCCCGGCACGAGGCCGCGAGGGACGAGGAGGCACTGCCATGCCGAACGTCTTCCCATTACCGTTGAACGTGCAGCGCGAGGTCTGCGGACTCGCGGTCGTCGTGCGCGCCGCCGGCGAGATGGACCAGCTCACGGTGCCCGCACTGGGCCTGGAGCTGCGGACCGCCATCGCCATGGCGACACCACCGTTCCCCGTGGTGGCCGACCTGAGCGGCGTCACGTTCCTCGGCTCCGCCGGGCTCAACGAGCTGCTGACGCACCAGCACCGGGCCACCGCGACCGGCGTCTCGCTGCGCATCGCGGCGTCCCACCGGGCCGTGCTGCGCACCATCAGGGCGTCCGGGCTGGACGAGGTGTTCGCGCTCTACCCGGACGTGCGGCGGGCGCTGGCCCTCGACCGGCCCGTGCGGACGGCCGGCTGACGGGTCCGGCCCGTGTGGACGTTCCCGAGTGGACGGTCCCGGCGCCGGGTTTGCCCGTCACCCGTTCGGGTACCAGTCCGTACCGGATAGCGGAAGGCGGACAGTGGATCCAGGCTCCCTGCTGTACACCGGCGCGGGTCTGGCGACGCTGGCCGCCGCGCTGCTGCCGCGGCTGCTCGACCGCGTGCCCGTGTCGATGCCGATGGTGTTCCTCGGCGCCGGCGCGCTGACGTTCTCGGTGGTCGGCGACCTCCCCGACCCCGACCCCGACCGCCACAGCACGGTCCTGCTGCACCTCACCGAGATCTGCGTGATCATCTCGTTGATGGGCGCGGGCCTGGCGCTCAACCGCGCGGTCGGCTTCCGCGGGTGGGCGACCACCTGGCGGCTGCTCGCGATCACGATGCCGTTGTCCATGCTGGCCGTCGGCCTGCTCGGCTGGTGGGCGCTCGGTCTCGGTGTCGCCTCCTCGGTGCTGCTGGCGGCCGCGCTCGCCCCCACGGACCCGGTGCTGGCCAGTGAGGTGCAGGTCGCCGAACCGGCCGAGAGCCCGGACTCCGACGAGGACGAGGCGCGGTTCGCGCTCACCTCGGAGGCCGGGCTGAACGACGGCCTCGCGTTCCCGTTCACCTACGCCGCCATCGCGATCAGCGTCGCCGGCGCCGCGCCGTCGGGGTGGCTGCCGCACTGGCTGGGCGTGGATGTGCTGTGGCGGCTCGGCTGCGGTCTCGCGATCGGTGTGGGCGTGGGCTGGTTGCTGGGCAAGCTGTTCTTCTCGTCACCGTCGGAGAAGTTCCGCCTCTCCGAGCACGCCGAGGGGTTCGTGGCGCTCGCCGCGACGTTCCTGACGTACGGCGTCACGGAGCTGGCCGAAGGCTACGGGTTCGTCGCGGTGTTCGTGTGCGCCTGCACGGTCAGGGCGGCGGAACGGAACCACGGCTACCACCAGGTGCTGCACAGCTACGTCGAACAGGCCGAGCGCATGCTCACCGTGGTGATCGTCTTCCTGCTGGGCGGGGCCGCGGTGTCCGGTCTGCTGTCGGGACTGCGCTGGCAGGAGGTCGCGGTCGCCGCGGCGGTCCTGCTGCTGGTCCGGCCCGCCGCGGGATGGATCGGCCTGCTGCGCGGCAAGACCGGGCCGCGGGAACGCACCGTCATCGCGTTCTTCGGCGTGCGGGGCGTCGGGTCGCTGTTCTACATCACCTACGCCCTGCAGGAGGGCGACTTCGCCGACCACGGCACCATCTGGCGGATCGTCGGGCTGGTCGTCATCGGGTCGGTCCTCGTGCACGGCCTGTCCGCGTCGCCCGTCATGTGGTTCCTCGACCGCAAGCGCCGCCAGAAGGGCGGGGAGAACGCCGCTACTACGCCTGTATGACGACCGCCCGGCTGTCGTAGTGCCAGAACGACCGGACGCTGACGGCCGCGACGAGCACGACCGCGATGCACAGCAGCGCGGCACCGGACCAGGCGAGGGTGAACGTGGTGGTCGCGGCCATCACCCCGGCCCGCAGGTCGCCCAGTCGCGGCCCGCCGTTGACGACGACCGTGAAGACGCCCTGCAGCCGCCCGCGCAGCCGGTCCGGCACGAAACCCTGCAGGATCGACTGGCGGAACACGGCGCTGACCAGGTCCGCCGCCCCGGCGACGACCAGCAGTGCCACCACCACCCACAGCTCGCGCGCGAACCCGGCGGCGGCGATCGCGGCCGACCACACCACGACGGCGAGCGTGAGCGCGACGCCCTGCCGGCGGACGCGCCCGATCCAGCCGCCCAGCACCCCCGCCACGATCGACCCGGCCGCGATCGCCGAGTACAGCGGCCCCACACCGCCGTCGAACCGGGTGGCGGCGGCCTGCGGGAACAGCGCCTCCGGCGTCGCCAGCACCATCGCGGCGATGTCGACGGCGAACGACATGAGCAGCACGGGGTTGCCGCCGAGGAACCGCAGTCCCTCGACGACCGACCGCAGCCCCGGCCGTCCCACAGCCTCCGGGACGCCGAACGAGGGCAGGCGCACCGCCGCGTAGAGGGCGGCGGTGAACAGCACGGCGTCGGCGGCGTAGGCGTAGCCGAACCCGCCGGGCAGTCCGACGAGCAGACCGGCGACGAGCGGGCCGACCACCTGCCCGAGGGTGCCGATCGTGTAGTTGAGGGCGGTCGCGGCGGGCACCAGCTCGGCCGGGACGAGCAGCGGGACGATCGCGGCGCGCACCGAGGACGAGACCGCGTAGCTGCCGGCCTGCACCGCCACGAGAGCGAGGATGAGCACCGGCGAGCGGACGTCCGCGACGCTCTGCGCGAGCAGCCCGAGCGTCGCCGCCCACGACACCGACGACGCCACCAGGTACAGCCTGCGCCGGTCGACCGCGTCCGCGACCGCTCCCCCGTACAGCCCGAACACGACCACCGGGAGCAGCCCGACCAGCCCGCTCAGCCCGACGACGAGCGACGACCTCGTCAGGTCGTAGAGCTGCACCGGCACGGCGACCGCCGTGATCATCAACCCGACCACCGCGGTGCCCTGCCCGGCGAACGTCCTGCGGAACGCCGGTACCGCGAGCGGCCGGGTGTCGGCGAAGAACCTTCTCATGCGCCCACAGTGATCGACTCTCCGGCGGAAGACTTCCGATAAACTGTCGACCTGTGTCGGAAAGCCGCCACCACCACACCCCCGGCGAGGTGATCGCCCGGCACCGGCACGACGGCGAGCACCAGCTCCTCTACGTCAGCAGCGGCGTCTTCGCGGTCACCACCGAGCACGGCACGTGGGTCGCGGGCGCGCAACGGGCGATCTGGACACCGGCCGAGACCTGGCACGAGCACCGCGTCCACGGCCACGCCCAGGTGCACCTGCTGAGGTTCCCGCCGGAGGAACGGCTCTTCCCCGGCGAGCGGCCCACCGTGATCGCCGTGACTCCCCTGCTGCGCGAGCTGCTGATGGCCTGCACCGAACCCGGCCTCCCGGCCGCCGAGGCACGCCGGCTGCGCGCGGTGGTCCGCGACCGCGTCCGGCGTGCCGACCTGGCCGCGCTGACCCTGCCGACCGCCCGCGACCCGCGCCTGGTCGCGGCGTGCCGCCTGGTGACCGGCGACCTGGCCACCCCGCGCACGATCACCTGGCTGGCGCGGCGGGCCGGCACGAGCGACCGGCAGCTGAGCAGGCTGTTCCGCGCGGAGTTCGGCTGCACCTACCCGCAGTGGCGCACGGCGGTGCGGGTGTTCCACGCGATGCTGGAGCTGAGCGCGGGAACATCGGTGACGGGCACCGCGCACCGCTGCGGCTGGGCCACGGCCAGCGCGTTCGTCGACGCGTTCGCCAGGACGACGGGGCAGACGCCGGGCGCGTACCAGGCGGGCGAGCGGACCTCCGTCCGTCAGGGCTGAGACGTCCCGCCCAGCGCCCCGACCACGGTCCTGACCACCAGCTCCGCGCGGGATCCCCCGGCCGCCACGAGGTCCGGCGCGTCCGGCGGCAGCTGCGTCACCTCGTGCACCACCGCCAGGTACACGCCGCGGCACCAGTCGGCGCCGGTCGCGGTGATGTCCCCCGCCGAGCGCAGCCGTGCGAAGACCTGCTCCAGCCCCTCCTCGACGCGGGGGCTCAGCCCGGACCGGCAGTCGCTCTTCGCGCTCATCAGCTCCATCGCGAACCGGTGGCTCACCTTGAGCTCGAACAGGATCTCGGTCAGCCGCAGGAACACCGGCCGCGGCGGCGCGGTGTCCATCCGGGACTGCTCCAGCGCGCTGAGGTAGCGCTGGTCGAGCTGCTCGGTCAACGCCTCCAGCAGCGCCTGGCGGGAGGCGAAGCGGCGGTGCACGGTGGCGCGGGTCAGACCGGCGGCCTCGCCGATGCGTTCCAGCGACGCCAGCGGGTCCGCGGCCAGCACCTCCGCCGCCGCGGTCAGGATCCGCGCGGTGTTCTGCTCCGCGTCCGCCCGCAGGCGTCGTGTCCCGGTCTCTGCCATGACTAAACGATACGACACTGTCGCACTTGTTGCGTTAACTGCAACAGCTGTGTATCACTTAAAGGGCAACCACCCCTCAGAGAGGAACCCGGTCATGGACCTCCAGCTCGAAGGCAAGCGCGTCCTCGTCACCGGCGCGAGCAAAGGCATCGGCCTCGCCGTCGTCAGGGCCTTCATCGCCGAAGGGGCGTCCGTCGTGGCGACCGCCCGGCGGAGCACTCCCGAGCTCGCCGCCACGGGCGCGGTGTTCGTCCCGGCCGACCTGGCCACCGCGGACGGTCCGGTGAAGCTGGTCGAGGCCGTGCTCGGCCAGGACCCGCGGCTCGACGCGCTGGTCAACAACGCGGGCGGCGGTGACGACCGCCCGGACGGGATGTACGAGGACCCGTTCAGCGGTGACGACGACACCTGGGCGAACGTGTTCGCGTTGAACCTCAACGCGGCCGTGCGCACCACGCGGGCCGCACTGCCCGCGCTCGCCGAGGCACGCGGCTCGGTGGTCAACATCAGCTCCAGCAGCGCCCGCGCCCCGCACACCGCTCCCCTGCCGTACTCCGCCGCCAAGGCCGCGCTCAACGCGTTCACCCGCGGACTCGCCGAGGCGACGGGCAGGGCGGGCGTCCGGGTCAACGCCGTCACGCCCGGCGCGACGCGCACGGACCTGCTGGTGGGCCCGGACGGCCTGGTCGCGGGGATGGCCGCCCACCTCGGCGTCGACCACGCCGCACTGGTCGCGGGGCTGCCCGAGCAGTTCGGCATGGTCAGCGGCGACCTCGTCGACCCCGGCGAGATCGCCCGCGCGGTCGTGCTGCTGTCGTCCCCGGCCATGCCTAGCGCGATCGGGTCGAACTGGACGGTCGACGGCGGCCAGCTGAAGTCCGCCTGACCGCTCCGTCTACCTTTGTGCAAAGCTATCTACAAAGGTAGATGGAGGGGCATGTGACGACTGACCTGGTCGGCGGAGTGGTGGCGTGGTGGGCCCGCCACGCGCCCGAACTGCCGACGCGGACCATCGAGTTCACCAAGCGCGTGGCACGGATGCACGCGCTCACCGACCGCGTCACCGTCGCCGTGCTGACGCGACGCGGTCTGAGCCGTGCCGAGTACGACGTCCTCGGCACGCTCCTGACCTCGGGAGACACCCACCTGAAGCCGTCGGAGCTGTCGTCGCGGCTGCTCCTCACGACCGGTGGGCTGAGCAACGTGCTGCGGTCGCTGGAACGCCGCGGCCTCACCGTCCAGAGCGCCGACGCCGCGGACGGGCGCAGCAGGCGCGTCACGTTGACCGAGGAGGGGAAGGAGACGGCCGGGCGGGTGGTCCGCGAGGTCGTCGCCGCCCAGCACGCCCTGGTGGGCGAGGCCGACCTCGGGCCGGCCATCGCCGCCCTGGCCGCCGTGCTCGGCGAGCTCGACACCCCGGCGGAGGTCTGACGTGGCCGGGTTCACGATCACCGACGTCCACCCGTTCACCGGAACCGCGTTCGGCCCGCTCACCTCCGTCAGCGTCGAGGACGGCCTGATCAGCGGCCTGGCCGGCGGTGACACCGCGGGTGAGGTCGTCGACGGCCGCGGCGGGTACCTGCTCCCCGGCCTGATCGACACGCACGTCCACATCGGTCACGCCGACGAGCTCGCGGCCGGTCTGCGCTGGGGCGTCACGACGATGCTCGACATGGGCACGCCCCACTGGGACGAGCTCCGCGGGATGCGCGACGCCGAGTCCGACGACCGCTCGGACGTGCGCGGGGTGTCGTACCCGGCGTGCGCGGTGCGCGGCAGGGCCGTGCGCAAGATGGGTTTCCCCGCCTCGACGGCGGTGCGCGGACCGGAGGACGCCGCGCGGTGGGTCGCCGAACGGCTGCGGCAGGACCCCGACCACCTCAAGATCGTGCTGGAGGACAAGCTGCCCTTCCAGCCCCGGCCGCTCAGCCCGGAGACGGTCGCCGCGCTCGTCGCAGAAGCCCACCGCGCCGGCAAGTCGGTCGTCGTCCACGCCGCCTCGCCGAAGGCCTACACCACCGCGCTCGACGCGGGCGCCGACGTGATCACCCACGCGCCCATCGGTGCCACGCTGTCCGCCGACCTGGCGGGCCGCGTCGCGTCCTCGGGCACCGCCGTCTCCCCCACGATGGTGATGATGCGGACGATCCTGGAGACGATGCCGCTCAAGCCGAAACGGCTGGACTTCGACCACACGATCGCCTCCACGGCGGCGTTGCACGAGGCCGGCGCGACGATCGTGCTCGGCACGGACGCGAACGCCGGCAAGCCCTCCCCCGCCGCGGTCGCCCACGGCCGCGCCGTCCACGAGGAGCTCGCCCTGCTGGTGCGGGCGGGACTGAGCCCGGCCGACGCGCTCGCCGCGGCGACCTCCCGCGCGGCCGCGGTGTTCGGGCTCGACGACCGAGGGGTGATCGCGCCGGGCAAGCGCGCCGACCTCGTCGTCGTTCGGGGCGATCCCTCGAAGCGAATCGCCGACGTGCGCAACGTCGAAACGGTCTTCAAGGACGGCGTCGCGTACGATCCGGCGGCGCTCATCGAAGCGACAAACGGCACGGTGAGCGAGTACGACTTCAGCCGGCTGTTGCGCTGGCCCTGGAACGCCCTGATCGGGACGTTGCTGACCTGGATGGTGGCGCGAAGAGTGTGGCGGTGGCGGG
>NZ_DASVFL010000250.1:0-3925 GCF_036380075.1 Lentzea sp.
CGGCCGCTGACGATGGTCGACGGCACCCGCGGGTTCGCGGAGGTCTTCTTCACCGACGTGCGGGTCCCGGTCGGGAACGTCGTCGGCGGCGTCGACAACGGCTGGGCGGTCGCGATGTCGACGCTCGGGTTCGAACGCGGCGCCGTGTTCGGCGACCACGCCAAGTTCTCC
Source organism: Lentzea sp. (assembly GCF_036380075.1). Lineage (NCBI taxonomy): Bacteria > Bacillati > Actinomycetota > Actinomycetes > Pseudonocardiales > Pseudonocardiaceae > Lentzea > Lentzea sp. The sequence continues at coordinate 172 of NZ_DASVFL010000250.1, forward strand.
GGCGACGTCGCGGACCTGGCCGCGCTCATCGCGGCTCGCGGCCTCGACGACGACGCGCAGGCACTCGACGAGCTGGGCCGGGTCCTCGTGCAGACCGAGGTCTACCGGGCCAACGTGCACCGGCTGGCCGCACGGGCCGAGGCCGGCGGCGAGCTCGACAGCACCGCCAGCATCAACAAGGTCTTCTGGACCGAGATGCAGCACGACATCTTCGACACCGGCATCCGGCTGCTCGCCGAGGACGGCGCCGTCGTCGGCGATCCGGGCGCGCTGCCGGACGCCGACCCGGCCACGCTGCGCGCGTGGTCGCGGTGGCACCACCGCTACTGGTACGCCCGCGCCGCCATGATCTTCGGCGGCACGAACGAGATCCAGCGCAACATCATCAGCGAACGCGTGCTGGGCCTGCCGATGGAGCCGCGACGATGACCGACACCCTGGACCAGGACCGCCGCCAGCTCGACGAGCTGACCGGCGACGTGCTCGCGGCCCACTGCGGGCTCGACCACCTGCGGGCCCGGCTCGCCGACGGCACCGCGCACACCCCCGCGCTCTGGGGCAGGCTGACCGAGACGGGCCTGGTCTCCGCGCTCGTCGCCGAGGAGCACGGAGGTGCCGGACTGTCCCCGGCACACCTGTCGGGCGTGCTGCACAGCGTCGGCCGGTACGCCGTGCCCGAGCCGTTCCTGGAGACGGCCGTGCTCGCCACGACCGTGCTGGGCGCGCTGCCGGGGCCGGTGGCCGACGAGTGGCTCGGCAGGATCGCCGCGGGCGACGCGATCGCCGTCGTCCGCCTCGGCGGGCTGACGCCGTTCGTCCCGTACGCGGCCGACGCCGACCTGCTGCTGGACCTCGCCGACGACGGGGTCGTCACGGCGTTCACCCGCGAGGAGGTCGAGGTCGTCCCGGTCCCCGCGCAGGACCCGCTGCGTCCCCTCGCACGGGTCGCGCTCACCGGCACGGGAACCCGGCTCGGCCAGGACGGCGAGGTCGTGGCCAGGACGCGGACGCTCGCCATCGCCGGTGCCGCCTGCATGCTCGCGGGTGCCTCGCAGAAACTGCTCGACCTCACCGTCGAGTACGTGGCCGTCCGCGAGCAGTTCGGCCGGCCGGTCGGGTCCTTCCAGGCCGTGAAGCACAAGGCCGCCGACCTGGCCGTGATGGTCGACATGGCCACGGCCGCGGCGCTGTCCGCGTTCGACGCCGTCGACGAACCGGACGGGCCACGTCGTGCGGCGGCCGCCAAGGCCTACGCCGGTGACGCGGCCGCGAGGGCGAACGTCACCGCGTTGCAGCTGCACGGCGGGATCGGCTTCACCTGGGAGTATCACCTGCACATCTGGCTCAAGCGGGTGATGGGACTCGCCGCGACCTACGGCACGACGAAGGCACTGCGCCGCGACCTGGCGCGCGACCTGCTCGCGCGGGTGACCGAGGAGCGGCGCGGATGAGCGGGCTGGGGTTCTGGCGGCTGGCCGCCACCGCGCCCGACGCCCTGGCCGTGGTCGAACCGGACGGCAGCCGCACCACCCGCGGCGAGCTGCTGGCCCGTGCCAACGCGACGGCCCGCCTGCTGCGCGGGCTGGGCCTGGAACGCGGCGACCGCGTGGTGGGTGTGGTCGCCAACGAGTCGTGGGCGCTCGCGCTCGTCCTCGCCTGCCAGCAGATCGGCGCCTACTACGTCCCGGTCAACACGGCGCTGACCACGACCGAGGTCGGCTACATCGTCGAGGACGCCGCCCCGGTGGCCGTCTTCTGCTCCCGTGCCCACGCGGACACCTTGCGTGCGACCACCTTCGCGGCGGACCGGAGGTTCGCGTTCGGGCCCGCCGAAGGGTTTCGCGATCTCATCGCCGAGATCGCCGGGCTGCCGACGGGTCCGCTCGACGACCGGTCGCCGGGCTCGTACCTCGGCTACACCTCCGGCACCACGGGCAGACCCAAGGGCGTGCTGCGGCGGCTGCCGGAGGGAGACCCGGACGACGTGTTCGCCGCCGGTGCCGCCTGGCAGCTCGGCATGTTCGGCATCACGCCGCTCGACGACGGCGTGCACCTGGTGACGTCGCCGCTGAGCCACACCGCGGTCAGCGGACTCGCGGTCACGTCGTTGCACTACGGGCACGCGGTCGTGCTGATGGACCACTTCGACGCCGAACGCGTCCTGCGACTGGTCGAGGAGCACCGCGTCACCACCACCCACATGGTGCCGACGCAGCTGCACCGGCTGCTGCGCCTGCCCGAGGACGTCCGCGCGGCGCACGACGTGTCGAGCATGCGCAACCTCGTGCACGGCGCGGGACCGTGCCCGGAGGCGGTGAAGCGCGCGGTCATCGAATGGTTCGGGCCGGTGGTGTGGGAGTACTACGGCGCCACCGAGGCGGCGGGCACCGCGATCACCAGCGCCGAGTGGCTGGACCGCCCCGGCAGCGTGGGCCGTCCCCAGCCCGGCGCCGAGGTGCGCGTGCTCGACGCGAACGGCGAGCAGGTGCCGGCCGGGCAGACCGGGCGCGTGTTCCTGCGGATGGGCGCGCACGCGTTCTCCTACCGCGGCGACGACGCCAAGACCCGGGCGTCCCGCATCGGCGACTTCGTCACGGTCGGCGACCTCGGCCACCTCGACGAGGACGGCTACCTGTACCTGCTCGGCCGCACGACCGAGGTGATCGTGAGCGGCGGGGTGAACATCTACCCCGCCGAGGTCGAGGCCGCGTTGCTGGAGCACCCCGACGTCCAGGACGCCGGAGTGGTCGGCCTGCCGGACCCCGAGTGGGGGCAACGGGCCTGCGCGGTCCTCCAGGTCGCGCCCGGCTCTCCACTGTGGACCGGCGACGTCGCCGGCCTCCTCGCGCCGTTCCTCGGCGAACGCCTCGCGCGCTTCAAGCTGCCGCGCCGGTACCAGGTCGTCGCCGAGCTGCCGCGCGGCGCGAACGGCAAGCTCCGCAAGCACCTGCTGCCTGATCTCGTCTGGGAAGGGACCCCGTGAAACCCGTTCCGATGTCCACTCCGGACACCCGCGAGTGGTTCGACCGCATCGACGCCGGCGAGCTGACGGTGCCGCGTTGCACCGCGTGCGAGTCGTTCTTCCTCTACCCGCGCAGCTGTTGCCCGCGCTGCGGTGCGCGCTCCGTGGAACTGGTCCCGGCGGCGGGCGACGGTGTGCTGCTGTCGTTCGTGATCAACCACCGGGCCCCGGCGGGGTTCGAGGCGCCCTACGCGCTGGGCGTCGTGCGGCTGGCGGAGGGGCCGAACCTGACCGCGTCGATCCGCACCGACCGGCCCGAGTCGCTTGAGGTGGACGCGGCGGTGCGGGTGGCGTTCGAGGAACGCGGCGAGCGCCGCGTCGTCTGCTTCGAGGTGGCCGGGTGACCCTGCGTGGAGCCGTCGCGATCATCGGTGCCGCGGAGAGCACCGAGCTGGGCAAGATCCCGCACCTGTCCGCCCTCCAACTGCACGTCGACGCCGCGCTCAACGCGCTCGCCGACTGCGGCCTGACCCCGGCCGACGTCGACGGCGTCGCGTCGGCGGGGGAGATGCCGGTCGACGTCGCCGACTACCTGGGCATCGTCCCGGAGTACCTGGACGGCACGAACGTCGGCGGCTCGTCGTACATGCTGCACGTTCGGCACGCGATGGCCGCGATCAGCGCGGGCCTGTGCGAGACCGTGCTCGTGACCCACGGCGAGTCGGGGCGGTCGCGGGTGGGCATGGTGCCGTGGGCGCCCGCGCCGCAGTCGTTCATGGCGCAGCTCGAGGT
>NZ_DASVFL010000251.1:0-17887 GCF_036380075.1 Lentzea sp.
AGAGCTCCAGCCCTGCGGCGTCGTTCCACCTCGACGACTTCGTCCTGTCGTACACGCCGCTTCCCCCGATCCAGACCGACATCCCCGCGTTGCGGGACGTGGTGCCGTTCCGGCACTTCGGGGTCGCCGCCGAGCCCGCTCTGCTGTACGGGGAGCACGGCAGGCTGCTCGACCGCCACTTCAGCTCGATCACACCCGGCAGCCAGCTGAAGTGGGACGCGACCGAACCGGCCGAGGGCACGTTCCGGTTCACGGACGCGGACACGCTCGTCGGCTGGGCCAAGGCGTGGGGCAAGGCGATCCGCGGTCACACCCTCGTCTGGCACCAGCAGACGCCCGACTGGGTCTTCAAGGACGCCTCCGGCGCCGACATGACACCCACCGCGGAGAACAAAGCGCTGCTGCTGCACCGCATCGAGTCGCACATCCGCGCTGTGGTGGGCCGCTACCACGACGACATCACGGCGTGGGACGTGGTGAACGAGGTCGTCGACGAGGCGCAGCCGGACGGCTTGCGTCGCAGCAAGTGGTTCGCGATCGCGGGACTGGACTACATCCGCACGGCGTTCCGCGTGGCCCACGAGGTCGCGCCGAACGCCACGCTGGTCATCAACGACTACAACACCAACGTGCCCGCGAAACGGGACCGGTTGTACGATCTCGTGTCCCGGCTGCGCGCGGAAGGTGTTCCCGTCGACGCCGTCGGACACCAGATGCACGTCAACGTCGACTGGCCCTCTGCCGCCGAGACGGAAGCGATGATCACCAAGTTCCTGCCCTTGGGCGTGGACCAGCAGATCACCGAGATGGACGTCTCGATCTACACCGACAGCGGCCAGTCGTACCCGAGTCCGCCCGCCGCTTCCCTGCTGGCACAGGCACAGCGCTACCGCGACCTGTTCGCCGTGTTCACCAGGTACGCGCACGCGATCAGCTCGGTGACGTTCTGGGGCCTGGCCGACGACAGCACGTGGCTCGACACGTTCCCGGTGACCCGCAAGGACCACCCGCTGCTGTTCGACACCCGGCTGCGGGCCAAGGACGCCTTCTGGGCCGTGGCCGATCCCAGCCGCATCGGGACCGTTCTGCCCACTGCCACCTGCGAGATCGCTTACGAGACGACGACGCAGTGGCAGGGCGGGTTCCTCGGCTCGGTGCGGGTCACGAACTCCGCCACCGCACCGCTCGACTCGTGGACCCTCGCTTGGTCGTACGCCAACGGCCAGCGCGTGACCCAGCTCTGGAACGGTTCCCACACCCAGGACGGCCCGGTGGTGACGGTGCGGAGTGCGCCGTGGAACTCGGCGATCCCGCCCGGCGAGTCCCGCTCGTTCGGGTTCCTGGCGGATTGGAGCGGTGCGAACGACCGGCCGGCGTCTTTCGTCCTGAACGGCGCACCGTGCCGGTGGGTGTGACCGCATCCCAGCAGCGCCTCGACAACACGAACACGGGCTCCGCGATGGTCCGGAGCCACGACCCAGATCCACAACGCAGTGGAGCGGCTCATGACAACGATCCGATTCAGGCCGAGGCGCGTTCTGCCCGCGGCACTGAGCATCCTCCTGGCCGGCGCCCTCGCCGTCGCACCGGCCGCCACGACACCCGCGGCAGCGGCCACGACAGGCCCCTGCGACATCTACGCGTCCGGAGGGACGCCCTGCGTCGCCGCGCACAGCACCGTGCGAGCCCTTTACGGTTCCTACAACGGGAACCTCTACCAAGTCCGGCGTTCCTCGGACAACACGACCAGGAACATCACCGTGCAGGCGGCGGGCGGTAAAGCCGACGCGGCCGCGCAGGACGCGTTCTGCGCCGGCACGGCCTGCATCGTCACGGTGGTCTACGACCAGTCGGGACGCGGCAACGACCTGTGGTACCAGGGTTCCAGCGTCGTGCCCGGCTCTCCGCAGAGCAGGCCGGCCAGCGCGACCTCCGAGGCGCTGACCGTCGGTGGCACCAAGGCGTACTCCCTCTACATCAACCCCGGCAACAGCTACTGGCGCGACGGTCACCTGACCGGGGTTCCCACCGGCAGCGCGCCGGAGGGCATGTACATGGTCACCAGCGGCACGCACGTCAACGGCGGCTGCTGCTTCGACTACGGCAACAGCGAGACGACCCGCAAGGCCGACGCGGCCGGGGCCATGGACGCGATCAACTTCAGCACGCAGTGCTGGTTCGGCGGCTGCCAGGGAACCGGCCCGTGGGTGCAGGCCGACCTGGAGTGGGGACTCTTCCCGGGCGGCAGCCAGTCGTGGAACCCGAACCAGCGGGCCTTCCCGAACAAGTTCGTCACGGCGATGCTCAAGAACAACGGCACCACGCGGTTCTCACTCAAGGGAGGCAACGCGCAGAGCGGCGCCATCACGACGTTGTGGGACGGCTCGCTGCCGCCGGGCTACAGCCCGATGAAGAAGCAGGGCGCCATAATCCTCGGCAGCGGCGGTGACTGCTGCAAACCCGACGGCGGTGCGAACCTCAGTGCCGGCACGTTCTACGAGGGCGCCATGGTGGCGGGTTACCCGTCGGACGCGACCGAGAACGCCGTGCAGGCCAACATCATCGCGGCCGGCTACGGCACCGGTGGCGGCACCGGCTCCACCGGTCCCGTCCGCGCGCTGGCCGCCGGCCGGTGCCTGGACGTCAACGGGGCGAGCACGGCACCCGGTGCGGCGGTGCAGATCTGGGACTGCCACTCGGGGACCAACCAGACCTGGACGCGCACCGCGGCGGGCCAGCTCACCGTCTACAACGGAACCGAGACGCGCTGTGCGGCCGCGCAGAACAACCAGACGTCACCGGGTACCGCGGTGGTGACCGCGGCCTGCGACGGCGGAGCCGGCCAACGCTGGACCGTCAACGCCAACGGCACCGTGACGGGTGCGCAGTCCGGCCTGTGCCTGGACGTCAACGGTGCCGCTACCGCCAACGGCACCAAGGTCGTCCTGTGGACGTGCCACGGCGCCGCCAACCAGCAGTGGACGTTCGGCTGAACCGAACGTCGATCGCGGCCCTGGAACGCGGTCACCCGGCGATCTGGTACCTGCCGAGCACCATCTGCGCCAGCTCGTCCGCGATCTCGTCCAGGGTCGCGTCCACCCACCCGACGACCCAGTCGTGCATGAGCCCGTTGACGGCGCCGATGATGGCCGCCGCGGTGATGCGGTAGTTGCCGGGCGGGATCTCGCCGCGCGCGGCGGCCTGCTCGGCGAGCTGGTTGATCATCTCGATCCAGACGGCGCGGCGTTCGAGGCGCTGGCGGTCCATCCGGGGACTGACTCCGACGACTTCGACGTACGCGATGCGGGCGTGCCGCAGGTCGGTGCAGGCGCCCTTCACGTAGGCGCGGACGACTGCGGGCAGGAGCTCGGGGACGGTCAGGTGCCCGACGCCGGGCAGCACCTCGGCGACGGCTTTCCCCGCCACGTCGTTGACGTGCAGGTGCAGGTCGGCCAGCAGGTCCTCCAGCGTGCGGTACTCCTCGTAGAACTGGCGGCTGGACAACCCCGCGGCCTTGCACAGGTCACCCAGCCGCGTTCCCCGGTAGCCCGTGGTGGCGCCGAACAGCTCCAGGCCGGCTTCCCGGAACCGCCTGCGGCGCTCGTCCCGGCGTTCGGACGCGGCCTTGCCCGCGTAGCGGCCCTCCGCCGGGGTGATCCTGCCCGCCACTGTTCCTCCACCTGTCCGCAGCAGTTTCCCCCACCGGGCCTTGTGGCGCCCATCACACCTTCCCTACTATCGAGTAGCCACATCTGAACTCGGCCAAGTTCAGATTTCCCTGCGGCACGCGCTCCCTCGCGGGGCGCCACCACACCCGGAGGAGCAACGATGCTCGCCACGTCCGACCCTGCACGGACAACCCCTGCCGGAAGCGCTTTCCCGCGCCGGCGCCTGACTCACGTCCTCACCGCGGCGGCAGTGCTCGCCGCCTGCGTCAGCACCCCGGCCGCCTCCGCCGCCCCGCTGCGGGAGGTGATGTTCGTGGGCAACAACTGGGACGGCACGGCCGACGTCGTCGCGTCCACCGGCGACTTCGCCAGGATCGGCCGGCTCAACGTCATCCCCGACAAGACCCAGCGGCTGACCGAGATCTACCTCAACCCGATCAAGCTGGCGTTCTTCCTGGGCATCCGGTCGGGCCCCGGCGAGGGACACGACCAGTTCGTCGACGACATGTACTCCACCCCCGACGGCTCGGCCATGGTCGTCTCCCGGCCCAGCTTCGCCGACGTCGTCTCCCTCGACCTCGCCACCGGGGCGGTCAAGTGGCGGTTCCCGGTGTCCGGCTTCCGATCCGATCACATGGCCGTCTCCCCCGACGGCAGCAAGGTCGCGGTCTCGGCGTCGACCTCCAACACCGTGCACGTGCTGGACATCAACACCGGCAGGCAGCTCGGCTCCTTCAAGACCGGCGCCAAGCCGCACGAGAACGTCTTCACCAACGGCGGCAGGTACCTCTGGAACATGTCGATCGGCGAGGTCAACAACGACTTCGACGCCCCCGACCAGGACTGGCTGAAGGGCGACCGGCACATCACCGTCGTCGACGCCACCACCTTCCAGGTCGTCAGGACCATCGACATGCGCAGCAGGCTGAACGCGTTCGGCCGCAGCGACCTGTCCAACGCCGTGCGGCCCGCGGTGTTCAGCCCCGACTTCTCGAAGCTGTACTTCCAGGTGTCGTTCTTCAACGGCTTCCTGGAGTACGACGTCGCCACCGACCGGATCACCCGCGTCAAGACCCTGCCGAAGAACCCGAACACCAGCGACGACCGCAAGACCTTCGTCAACGACTCGCGCCACCACGGCCTGTCCATGAGCCCCGACGGCGGCAAGCTCTGCGTCGCCGGGACCATGGACGACTACGCCACCGTCGTCGACCGGACCACTCTCGAGCAGGGCCCGCTCGTCACGGCCTCCAAGCCCTACTGGGCCACCGTCAGCGGTGACGGCCGCGCGTGCGTCATCTCCGAGAGCGGCTCCGACCAGATCACCGCGATCGACTTCGCCACCGGACGCAAACTCGTCTCCGTGCCGGTCGGCGACCACCCGCAACGCGTGCGCGTCGCCCACATCGACGCCGGCTGGACCGGTCCCACCCGCTGACCGGGTCCCCGTTCTGCCCGGTTCCCCGACGGCCGGGCAGAACGGGTTCTCGCTCCGCTGACGACCGTGCCCGGTGGGCCGGTGTCGGTTGTTCGACCCACTGTGCGCAACTCCCCGTCTCGGTAACTTGATCTTGCGATCACCCGAAGGCTTGGAGGAGCACCATGACCCCCATCCGGCCCCTCACCACGGTCCTCGACGTCAGCCCTGAGGCGCACACGGTCGTCATCGTTCATCGGCAAGACGACCGCGGCCGGAAGGGCATCGGCGCATTCGCGACCAGATGACCGCGAGCGCGTCTCGGCGCGCCCGGAAAATGGCCGGTTTGGACGCGTGTGCCCGAGTCGCCAATTCGGCGTTATGTCCGGTTCGCGGACTGGAATCACCGTTCCACCGATGCATCGGTGACCTATGTCAATTGTCCTCCGTCGACGAGGCGAGCCTCCACCTGCCGCGGCGGGAACCCGTTGTGGATCTTGATCGCGGCCCCCGACGCGCCGGAGCGGAGGCCTGCCGCACGGCACTTCGGCGCCCCGCGCCCGCCGCGGAGGCGCGGCCACGGTTGCGACACGGATCCAACAATCGCGACGATGCCCCGTCCGGGCTGTGCTATAGACCGTTCCGCCATCGCACGCCCGAAGTTCGGCACTCCGCGATCCGGCCGTACCGGCTAGCCCGTTCGCCGCCCGTCCGGGCGCGGCCCGGCAGATTCGGATCAACAGATCCAATAGCTTCAAGGCACACCGGGTACGGGCTGTACCTCTACTCCAGAGAAGCGCTGTCAAGGCGCTGGAAAATTGAGGAGTCCGTGCTATAAAGCGTCCACCTGGGGGTGCGCTGCAGCGGAATGTCCATCGGTGACCCGTGCTGGAGGGAACTGGACGATTGGTGTCGACGGACCATGACGACGCACTCGTTGAACTGGTCGGCCTGCTCGCCGAATGCTCGGCGGGAACAGGCAGGCTCGCGCTGGTCAGTGGCGGTGTGGCCAGCGGGAAGACCGAACTGCTGCAGCGGTTCCAGCGGCACGCCGCCGGCGCGGGGGCGTTGTTGCTGACCGCGACGGGCGCGCCCGCCGAGCGCCCCCTGCAGGCAGGTGTCATCGACCAGTTGTTCCACGGCGCCGGATTACCGCCGGAAATAGCGGACCGCGTCTCCCACCTCATCACGCCGATCGCCGCGACCGTTCCCGAACCCGGGTCGGACGTGCGCAGAACCCACCATTCCCACGTCCGGCCCGTGCATGAATTGTGTCAAATACTTCTTGAATTGTCGCGAGAACGCCCGGTGGTGTTGTGCGTGGACGACGTGCAATTCGCCGACAGTTCCTCGCTGCAATTCATCCTGTACCTGCGGCGGCGGATGAGGGCCGGGCGGGTGGTCGTCGTGCTCGCCGAGTGGCAGCAGCCGCAGCCGACGCTGCCGCTCTTCCACGCCGAACTGACCCGGCGGCCGCACCACCGCATCCGGCTGGCACCGCTGTCGGTGCGCGGGGTCGCCGAACTGCTGCGCGACCGGGTGCCCGATCCTGGCGCTCTCGCGCCCGCCTGGCACGCCCTCAGCGGCGGGAACCCCATGCTGGTCCGAGCCCTCGCCGAAGACCGGGAGGCCGGGCACGAGACCTGTCCCGGCCAGGTAGGTCCCGCGTTCAAGCGCGCGTTGCTGGAGTGCCTGCACCGGTGGGACGCGGGGCTGCTCGAGGTCGCGCGCGCCATCGCCGTGCTCGGGGAGGAGCGCACACCGGTCCTGCTCGGCCGGCTGGCCGGCACCACGCCCGAGGCCGTCGAGCAGGCGGTCGACGTGCTCACCGCCGCGGGCCTGCTGGTCGACGGCCGCTTCCGCCACCCCGGCGCGGCGCCGGCGGTCCTCGACAGCACACCGGGCGCCGAGAGGGTGCGGCTGCGCGCCCGTGCCGCCGAACTGCTCTACCAGCGCGGCGCGGCGGCAGCCGTGGTGGCCGACCACCTCGTGGCCGCCGACCGGGTCGCGCCGGGCTGGCCGGTCTCCGTGCTGCGCATCGCCGCCGAGGAGGCGCTCATGGGCGACGACGTGGCGGCGGCCGTGCGCTACCTGGAACCCGCGCTGCCCGTGGCCGAGCCGGAGGAGCGGCTGGGCGTCACCAGCGTCCTGGTCCGCGCGCTGTGGCGGGTCAACCCGGCCGCCGCCGTCGTGCACATGGAACCCCTGCACGAGGCGATGTGGGCGGGCCGGCTGGGCGGCCGCGACGCCATGACCGTCGTGCACCACGCGCTGTGGATCGGGGACGAGGCCACGGCCGTGCGCGCGCTCGCCGTGCTGGAGGAGAACCCCGGCATGCTCGACGCGCAGAGCGCGGCCGAGCTGCGGATCGTCTGCCAGTGGTTCCACGGCCTCGGCCCGGCGACCGCCGTGGCCACCGACCCGGTGGCCGACGCGGACCCGTGGGTGGCCGCGGCGCAGGCCATCGGCACGTTCTGGACCGCGGAGTTCCACCCCGACGCCATCGCCAGCGCCGAGCACGTCCTGCGCAGCTGCCGGCTCGGCGACATGTCGCTGGAGGTCGTGCTCACCGCCCTGCTGGTGCTGTCGCACGGCGGCCACCCCGACCGCGCCGAGCGGTGGTGCGACCGGCTCACCGCCGAGGCCGTCCGCGGTGGCGCGGTGACCTGGCAGGCGGTCCTGGAGGTCCTGCGGGCCGACATCGCCCTGCGGCGCGGGGAGGTGGTGGTGGCCGCCCAGCGCGCGGAGACCGCGCTCGCCCTGCTGCCGCACCAGGGCTGGGGCCTGTCCATCGGCTACCCTCTGGCCGTCCTGCTCGACGCCAACACCGCGCTGGGCCGGCACCGGGTGATCGCCGACGTGATGCGGGTGCGCGTGCCCGACGCCATGTTCGCCACCGCCGCGGGCCTGCGCTACCTGCACGCTCGCGGCACCGGCAACCTCGCCGTCGGGCGGGTGCTCGCCGCCATCAGCGACTTCCAGAACTGCGGCACCCGGATGCGCGAGTGGCGCGTCGACCTGCCGGTGCTCGCGCCGTGGCGCTGCGGTCTCGCCCAGGCCAACCTCACCCTCGGCCGCCCGGAGGCGGCACGCGAGCTGATTCGCGAGCAGATGCTGCTGCCGGCCGGTGACCGCCGCACCCGCGGCGCCGCGCTGCGGGTTCTCGCCGCCGCGGGCGAGCTCGCCGGGCGACCCGCGCTGCTGCGCGAGGCCGTGCGGCACCTGCGGCGGGCGGGTGACCGGATCGAGCTGGCGCGCGCTCTGTCCGACCTCGGGGAAGCGCTCGACACCCTGGGCGAGCACGCCGAGGCCCGCGAGCTGTCCCGGATCGCGGTGGCCGAGACGAAGGCGTCGTACTCCGGCGCCGTGCCCATCCCGGTCGACTGGGAGGACGGCGACGCCGGTGACGGGCGACCGGTCCTGAGCGACTCCGAGCTGCGCGTGGCCGAGCTCGCCGCCAAGGGCCACACGAACCGCGAGATCAGCGGAATCCTCTACATCACCGTCAGCACCGTCGAGCAACACCTCACGAGGGTCTACCGCAAGCTGGGCATGCGCAGCCGGGCGGACCTGCCGCACCGCCTGTCCCAGCGGACCGGCACCGGCCCGCGGGCGTTCGAAGCCCGCGGGTGACCCGTGCACCTCCCGAGTAGAAAGAACCCGCCGATGCCCAACCAGTCCACCTGCCGCGTCTGCGCCGGGACGGTCACCGAGTTCCTCGACCTCGGTCGCCAGCCGCTGTCCGACGCGTTCCGGCTGCCCGAGGACACCTCCGTCGAGTTCACCTACCGCCTCGCCGTGGGCGCGTGCGCGGACTGCGCGATGGTGCAGCTGATGGAGGAGGTCCCCAGGGAGAAGATGTTCCACCAGGACTACCCGTACCTGTCCCAGGGATCCGCGGTGATGCGCGAGCACTTCCACGCGCTGGCCGAGCGGTTCCTGAGCACCGAGCTGGCGGGTGAGGACCCGCTCGTGGTCGAGCTGGGCTGCAACGACGGCACCATGTTGCGCACCGTCGCGGAGGCGGGTGTGCGGCACCTGGGCGTGGAACCGTCCGGCGCGGTCGCCGACCTGGCCGCCGAGGCGGGTGTGCGGGTCCGCAAGGACTTCTTCGAGGAGTCCACCGCACTGTCCATCCGCGACGAGGACGGTCCGGCCGACCTCGTGTACGCCGCGAACACGTTCTGCCACATCCCGTACGCGGACTCGATCCTGCGCGGCGTCGTCGCGCTGCTCAAGCCCGGCGGGGCGTTCGTGTTCGAGGACCCCTACCTCGGCGACATCGTCGAGAAGACCTCGTTCGACCAGATCTACGACGAGCACTTCTTCTTGTTCAGCGCCACCTCCGTGGACGCCATGGCGCGCCGGCACGGCCTGGAGCTGGTCGACGTCGAACGGCTTCCGGTGCACGGCGGTGAGGTCCGCTACACCCTGGCCTTGCCCGGTGCGCGCACACCCTCCGCGGCCGTCGCCGCCCTGCTCGCGGAGGAGCAGGCGCGCGGCCTGCACGACCGCGCCGTCCTCGACGGGTTCGCGGACCGGGTCCGCGCGATCCGCACCGACCTCGTGGCGCTGCTGGAGGACCTGAAGGCGAAGGGAGAACGGGTCGTCGGCTACGGCGCGACCGCCAAGAGCGCCACCGTCACGAACCTCTGCGGCATCGGACCGGACCTGGTCGAGTTCATCAGCGACACCACGCCCGCCAAACAGCACAGGCTGGCACCCGGCTCGGGCATCCCGGTGCGTCCGCCGGCCGCCTTCGCCGACCCCCACCCCGGCTACGCGCTGCTGTTCGCCTGGAACCACGCCGCGGAGATCATGGCGAAGGAGCAGGAGTTCCGCGACGCGGGCGGCAAGTGGATCCTGTACGTGCCCGACGTCCACGTGGTGTGAGCGTGCCGGGCGAACTGGGCGGCGCACTCGTCGCGGTGCTCGGCGGGTCGGGGTTCGTGGGTTCCGCGGTGTCCGCACGGCTGGCGGCACGGGGCGCACGGGTGCGGGTGGTGGCACGGAACCCCGGCATGCCACCGTTTCCGGCCGAGGTCGTCGCGGCCGACCTCACCGAGCCCGGCGCGGTGGCCGCCGTGGTCGCGGGCGCGGACGTGGTGCTGCCGCTCGTGCTGTTCACCGGCGGTGGCTCCTGGCGGGTCGCCGACGGTGACGCGGCCGACGCCGCCAGGGTCAACGTCGGCATCGTCGCCGAGGCGGTGGCCGCGGCACGGGGGTCCGTCGTGTTCGCCGGCTCCACCTCGCAGGTGGGGCCGGGTGCGCCGGAGCGGATCGACGGCACCGAGGCCGACGATCCCGAGTCGGAGTACGACCGGCAGAAGTGCGCCGCCGAACGGCTCGTGCTGGAGGCGGGCGGCTGCTCCCTGAGGCTGCCCACCGTGTTCGGCCCCTCCCCCGGCTCCCCCGACCGGGGCGTGGTGACCGCGATGGCGCGGCGCGCGCTCGCGGGCGAGCCGCTGACCGTGTGGGGAGCCGGGGACGCGGACCGCGACCTGGTGTTCGTCGAGGACGTCGCCGAGGCGTTCGCGGCGGCCGTGACGCACGCCGACCGGCTGGCCGGGCGGGCGTGGCTCGTGGGCTCGGGCACCGGGATCGCGGTGCGCGCGTTGTTCGAGCTCGTCGCCTCCACCGTCGCGGAGCTGACCGGCCGCCCGGCCGTGCCGGTGCTGTCGGTGCCGCCACCGCCGCACGCCACCGCGTCGGACCTCCGCGGCCTGGTGGCCGACCCGGCCGGCCTCACCCTGGCCACCGGGTGGCGGGCCGGCGTTCCCCTGGCGGATGCGGTGTCGAGGACCGTCGCCCACGTGATCGGTTCCTCAGTGGACGGTGGGCTGCCGGGCACCCCTAACAGCGGATAGGGGTTCCCCTAAGCTGGTTGACCTCGCCGTCCGGGCCTCTGCACGCTGATCACCGTCCTGAGACGGAGGTCATCGATGAGAGCCCGCGCACTCTCCGTCGGCGGAGCCTGGGAGTTCGAGCCCGAGGTGTTCCCGGACGACCGCGGCCTGTTCGTCTCGCCGTTCCAGCACGAGGTGTTCACCGAGGCGGTCGGTGCGCCGCTGTTCGCCGTGGCCCAGGCCAGTGCCAGCGTGTCGCGCCGCGGGGTCGCCCGCGGCGTGCACTACGCCCGCACCGCACCGGGATGCGCGAAGTACGTGACCTGTTCCCGCGGGCGTGTGCTGGACATCGTGGTGGACCTGCGGGTCGGCTCGCCGACGTTCGGCGAGTGGGACTCCGTCGAACTGGCGGGCGACGGCTTCCGCGCCGTCTACCTCCCGCCGGGACTGGGCCACGCGTTCGTCGCGCTGGAAGACCACTCCACCGTCCACTACCTGCTGTCCCGCGCCTATGAACCGGCGGACGAGCTGGCCGTGTCCATTGTGGACCCGGATCTCGCGCTGCCCGTGCCCGCCGACGCCGTGCTGTCCGAACGCGACCGCGTCGCGCCGGGCCTGGTCTTCGCACGGGACAACGGACTGCTGCCGGTACACGCCGCCTGAGCCGAGGAGAGCACACCAGGTGACCGCGCCCACCCGCCGACCCACCCCGACGCGCCTGGCCGAGTCGATGCTCGCCGCGCGTGACGCCGACGCCGTGCACGCCTGGCTCGCCCGCACCGCCGACCACAGCTGGATGGAGGTCGAGCGCGTCCCGCTGGACGGCCTCGCGGGCTGGCTCACCGAACCGGGCACCGGCACCCTGCGCCACCACAGCGGCCGGTTCTTCAGCGTCGAGTCGCTCGCCGTCGAGCTGCCGGGCGCGCCCGTGCCGCGGTGGTCGCAGCCGATCATCAACCAGCCGGAGATCGGCATCCTCGGCATCCTCGTGCGGGAGTTCGACGGCGTGCTGCACTTCCTGATGCAGGCCAAGCACGAACCGGGCAACGCCAACGGCCTGCAGCTGTCGCCGACCGTGCAGGCCACCCGCAGCAACTACACCCGCGTGCACCAGGGCAAACCCATCCCCTACCTGGAGCACTTCCGCGACACCTCCGGCCACCACGTACTGGTGGACATCCGCCAGTCCGAGCAGGGCGCGTGGTTCTACCGCAAGCGCAACCGCAACATGGTCGTCGAGGTCGACGGCGAGATCGAGGTGCGCGAGGGGTTCCGCTGGTTCACCCTCGGCGAGATCGCCGGCCTGATGACCGTGCCGGACCTCGTGAACATGGACGCCCGCACGGTGCTGGCCTGCCTGCCCGGCGGTGGCGCGGCGCTGGCCGGGGCGGCGGCCGACCCGTTCGGCGAAGCCCTCATCCGGTCCGGCGACCCGGCCGCTCCCGGCGTGCACACCATCGGGGACGTGCTGAGCTGGATCACCGAGGTCCGCACGCGCACCGACCTCCGGGTCGCCCTGGGCCCGCTGGCCGGACTGCCGGACTGGACGCGTGAGAACGGCGTCATCGCGCACCGCGACGGCGGGTTCTTCACCGTCGTGGGCGTGGACGTGCGAGCCGGCGGGCGCGAGGTCGGGGCCTGGTCCCAGCCGATGATCGAACCGGTCGGCACGGGGGTGATCGCGTTCCTGGTCAGGGAGATCGGTGGCGTGCTGCACCTGCTCACCCACGCGCGCACCGAGGCGGGCTACGCCGACGTGACCGAGCTGGCGCCCACCGTGCAGTGCGTGCCCGAGGCGCACGACCACCTGCCGGCGCGGCCCCGGTTCCTCGACGAGGTGCTCGGCTCGGCCAGGGTCCGCTTCGACGCCGTGCTGTCCGAGGAGGGCGGCCGGTTCCTCGGCGCCCGCAACCGGTACATGATCGTGGAGACCGACGCCGAGGTCGCACGGGACGACCCCGAGTACCGGTGGCTGACCGTGCACCAGTGCGAAGAGCTGCTGCGGCACAGCTTCTACGTCAACATCCAGGCCCGCAGCCTGCTGCTGTGCCTGCGCAGCCTGCTCCCGCGCGGATGAGGCGGCCCCGGTGGGGACGGGTGCCGCCGCCCGTCCCCGATCCGGTCAGAGCGTCGCCAGCACCTGCTTGAGCGCGTCGACCACCTGTTCCTGCGTCTGCTGGGGCAGCGACGGGTACATCGGCAGCGAGAAGATCTCGCGGGCCACCCGCTCGGTCACCGGCAGGCTGCCCTCGGCGTAGCCCAGGTGCGCGAACCCGGTCATGGTGTGCACCGGCCACGGGTAGCTGATGTTCAGGTGGATGTCGTGGGCCTTCAGGCGCTCCAGGATGTCGTCGCGCCGCGGGTGGCGCACCACGTGGACGTAGTACGAGTGCGTGTTGCCCGGTGCGGTCGTGGGCAGCACCAGATCGGTGCCGGACAACGCCTCCGCGTACCGCGTCGCCACCGCCTGCCTCGCCGCGACGTAGTCGTCGAGGCGGACGAGCTTGCGGCGCAGGATCTCCGCCTGCACCTCGTCGAGACGGCAGTTGTGGCCGGGCGTCTCCACGACGTAGTAGGTCTTCTCCATGCCGTAGTAGCGGTGGCGGCGCAGGTTCGCGTCCACCTCGGCGTTGTTGGTGATCGTCGCGCCGCCGTCGCCGTAAGCGCCGAGAACCTTCGTGGGGTAGAACGAGAACGCGGCCGCGTCGCCCATCGACCCGGCCACCCGGCCGTGGTGACGCGCTCCGTGCGCCTGGGCGCAATCCTCCAGGACCAGCAGGCCGTGCCGCTGTGCCAACTCCCGCAACGGTTCCATGTCCACGCACTGGCCGTACAGGTGCACCGGCAGCAGGACCTTGGTTCGCGGCGTGATCACCGAAGCCACTTGGGCGACGTCCATCAGGTAGGTGTCCGGGTCCACGTCGACGAACACCGGTGTGGCGCCGACGGCGTCGATCGCCAGCACGGTCGGCGCGGCGGTGTTGGACACGGTGACCACCTCGTCGCCGCGGCCGACGCCGAGCGCCTGCAGTGCCAGGCGGAGGGCGTTCGTCCCGTTGTCCACGCCGACGCAGTGGGCGACCCCGTGGTAGGCCGCGAACTCGGCCTCGAAGGACGACACGCTCGGTCCCAGGACGAGCCGGCCGGAGGAGAACACGGTCTCGACCGCGTCGAGTATGTCCTTGCGCTCCAATTCGTATTCGCGCGAGTAGTCCCAGACGAGCGTGGCCATCGGCAGCCCTTTCGCTGTGGTCGGCTTCCCGGCCAGCCTAGGTCCGGCCCCCGACTAGGGGGTAACCCCTAATCTGCAGGTCAGGGTGGTCGAAGCGGTCCCCTGGGAGCGCCCGGTCGCTCGTCGTCGAGCGGCGTGGAAACAGGGGGCATAGGGGTGTCCAGGCCGCTTCCGGTCGTTTTACGGTGACCACGCTCCCGGCAGGTTCGCCGGATTCCAGCACAACAATCGGGGCGAGGACGACGAATGTCGCGGCATTTCCTGTTCATGTGCCACCCGGATCACGGGCACGTCATCCCGAACCTCGCGGTGGTCACCGAACTGGCCGCGCGCGGGCACCGGGTCACCTACCTGACCGCGCCGAGCATGGCGGAGATCGCCGCCGAGGCCGGCGCCACCGTCGTGACCTACCCGTCGCGGTACCGCGACGCCGATTTCGCCCGCGTGGCCAACGATCCCGGCTACCTGATGGGCGTGCTGCTCGACGAGAGCGAGGCCATGCTCGCCACCGCGACGGCCGAGCTCGACGGCGACCGGCCGGACTGCCTGGTCTACGACACCTCGGTGCTCTACGCGGCCCGCGTGCTGGCCCGGCACTGGGACGTCCCCGCCACGCAGGTGATCCCGGTGTTCGCCTCCAACGAGCACTTCTCCTTCCTCAACGCCATGTACAACCCCGACTCCGACGCCGCCGAGCGACCGGCCTCGGAACGGCCGGAGGAGATGCCGGAGTGGGTCGGCGCCACGATGGGGCGCATCGGCGCGCTGTGCGCCCGCTACGGGGTGACCGCCGCGCCGCACGAGGTGTGGTTCGAGGTGCCGCCGCTGAGCCTGGTCACCGTGCCACGCGAGTTCCAGTACGCGGGCGAGACCTTCGACGAGCGGTTCGCGTTCGTCGGGCCGTGCGTCGGCGACCGCAGCTTCCTCGGGACGTGGACTCCGCCCGCCGGCGACCTGCCCGTCGTGCTGGTGTCGCTCGGCGCGGTGTTCAACGAGGACGAGGGCTTCTTCCGCACGTGCGTCGACGGGTTCCGCGGCAGGCCGTGGCACGCGGTGATGACCACCGGCGGCGGTGTGGACCGCGCCTCGCTCGGCGACCTGCCGCCCAACGTCGAGGTGCACGACTTCGTTCCGCACGTGGCGGTGCTGGAGCACGCGTCCCTGTGCGTCACCCACGCCGGCATGGGCACCGTGATGGAGGCACTGCGATCGGGCACGCCGATGGTGTGCGTGCCCGGTTCCGCTCTCGACCGGCCCACCGGGTGGCGTGTCCGCGAGCTGGGCCTGGGCACCGTGCTCTCCCCTTCCGACCTCACGCCCGCGACGCTGGCCGACGCGGTCACATCGGTGCTCGGCGACCAGGAGATCACGGCCCGGTCGGACCTCATGCGCAAGGCCGTCGCGGAGGCCGGCGGTGCGGCACGCGCCGCCGACGAGGTCGAGCAGCACCTGGCGCGGTCGCGTTGACGCCCGCCCCGGCCGAGTTCGGCGTGCTGGGACCGATCCGGTTCCTGCGCGACGGCGTCGAGGAACGGGTGGGCGGTCCCCGCGAGCGCGCGGTGCTGGCGCGCCTGGTGTTCGACGCCGGCCGCGTGGTCAGCGTGGACCGGCTCATCGAGGCGGTGTGGCACGGCGACCCGCCGGCCAGCGCGCGCGGTCAGATCGCGATCTGCGTGTCGCGGCTGCGGCGGGCGCTCGGCGAGTCGGGGCGGGCCATCGACACCACGAGCCCCGGCTACGTGGCGCGGCTGGACGAGAACGCCGCGGACTGGTTGCGGTTCAACGGACTCGTCGCCCGGGCCCGGCCGCGCGCGGCCAGCGGTGACCTGGCGGGCGCCGCGGCGCTGCTGCGCGAGGCGCTGGGGTTGTGGCGCGGCGTTCCGTTCGAGGACCTGCCCGGTCTGCGCGCGGAAGCGGTGTCGCTGCAGTCCGCGCGGCTGGACGCGGTGGAGGCGTGTGCCGAGCTGGAGCTGCGGCTCGGGCTGCACCACCGGGTCGGCAAGGACCTCGCCGCGGTGGTGGCGGAACACCCGCTGCGCGAACGGGCGCGGGCACAGCTGATGCTGGCCCAGTACCGGTCGGGCCGGCGGGCCGACGCGCTGCGCACCTACCAGGACGCCCGGCGGGTGCTGGTGGACCAGATCGGCCTGGAACCCGGTCCGGAGCTGCGGGAGCTGCACGAGCAGGTGCTGCGCGACGCGCCGGCGCTGCTCACGCCGGTCCGCGCCGAGGCGCAGGCGGTCGCACCGTCGCAGCTGCCGCGTCAGGTCCTGCCCTTCGCCGGTCGCCCGGCCGCGCTGGACGCGCTGGACGCCGCGCTCGCCGTGGGCCCCGACGTGCCCGGCGTGGCCGTGCTGTCGGGTCCGGCCGAGGTGGGCAAGACGGCCCTGGCGCTCCGCTGGGCGCACCGGCGCCTGGACCGGTTCCCCGACGGGCAGCTGCACTCCGACCTGGTGGACGACTTCGGCCGGCCCGTACCGCCCACCGTGGTGCTGGACCGGTTCCTGCGGGCGCTCGGCGTGACCGCGTCGTCCATTCCGGACGATCCCGGCGAGAAGGTCGCGCTGTACCGCAGCACGGTGTCGCACAAGCGCGTGCTGGTGGTGCTCGACGGTGCGGTGGACCACGCGCAGGTCCGGCCGTTGCTGCCCAGCGGCGCGCACACCAGGGCCATCGTCACCAGCAGGCTCCCGATGGACGAGCTGGTCGCCCGCCAGGGCGCGCACCGGGCGTTCCTGGAACCGCTGACGGCCGCGGAGTCGTGGCAGCTGCTGACCATGCTGCTCGGGCACGACTGGGTGGCCGAGCAGCGCGGTGAGGCGACCAGGATCGTCGGCTCGGCCGACGGCTTCCCGCTGCCGCTGCGCCGCGCGGCGGCGGGTGTGCGGACGGCACCGCACCAGCAGGACCGCCTGCGGCTGGCCGGCATCCCCGCCTGACCGGTGCCGCTCGTTCGACCGGTGTGCGTCCCGCGGCAAGCCGGTCAACCACGCGCGAGAACCGCGTCGACGGCCGCCGACAGCGCGTCCGCCGACGCGGCATCCGTGCTGCGCCAGGCCACGTGGCCGTCCGGCCGCACCAGCACCGCGCCGGCCGCGCCCACGCCGTAGACCGAGGCCCACTCCGGCGACACCACCGCGGTCGAGCCGTCGGCCGACACCTCGACCGCCGTGATGGCCACGCCGGTCCGGACGCCGGCCTCCTTCGCCGACTGCGCCCAGCCGCTGCCCGCCGGGGTGAGCAGGACGAGTCCCGCACCGAAGAGGTCCAATGTGGACAAGGTTTTCGCGCCGCTGGTCAGTGGCACGTGCGGCGCGCGGTGGCCCGGTCGCGCGGTCGCCACGTACGTCCGGTAGGGGTCCTCGACCGCCGGTGCGCCGGTGCCGTCCGGCACGACGGCGGCGGAGTCGTAGTGGAAGCCCAGGACCAGGCCCTCGCAGCTGCGCCGGCCCGCCTGCTGCGCGATGGCCTCCTTCATGGACAGCTTCCCCTCCATCATCTGGAACGTGATGAAGGCGTTCGCCAGGCTCTCGCCGACGGTGCGCTCCCCGATCGGGTGGCGCTCGGCGTCGTAGGTGTCGAGCAGGGCCTCGCCGGCCGTGCCCGACAGCACCGCCGCGAGCTTCCACACCAGGTTGTGCGCGTCCTGGATGCCGCAGTTCATCCCGAACCCGCCCTGCGGCGTCGACACGTGCGCCGAGTCGCCCGCCAGGAACACCCGGCC
>NZ_DASVFL010000252.1:0-17951 GCF_036380075.1 Lentzea sp.
GTGCGGTACGCCGTCGACCTGCTGGGTCTGGCCGGCGTCGTGGCGGGTTCGGTGACGAACACGTTCACGCTGGTCTTCGGCGGCGCGGTGGTCCTGCTGGCCGGGACGTGCCTGCACGCGTCGTCGCGGACCGGCTCGCGGCAGCACTGAGCTCACGCCTCCGCTGTCCCGTTCGTGGACAGCGGAGGCGTTCCGGCGGACCGTCACGCTGCTCGCGGGCTCACGTCCCGCGAGGTGACCAGCAACGCGAGGTTGGCGGCCGCGATGGCGCCCACGATCGCGGTGGCCGGCGCGGTCAGACCGGGCAGCGCGTACGTGCCGAGCAGCGCACCCAGCAGAGCCGCGCCGACCGCGGCGACCAGGCTGGTTCGCCGGACCCGGGCAGTCCACTCAGGACGGACGCGGGCGAGGTGGGCGCCCAGGCCGATGAGCACACCGACGCCGGGAACGACGACCGTGGCGCTGACGAGGTAGTCGTCCGGGTTGAGCGTCCACGACACCAGCACGCCCAGCAGCCAGCCACCGAGGCCGAGCGGCAACGCCGTGGCTACACGGGCCCAGACGCTCCCCCGTGCGCTGAAGCCCTGGCGACGCGACCTGCGGAAGAGCCAGGCGAGCACGAGCAGGCCGAGGACCGCGCCACCGACGGCGGTGCCGATCAGCAGCCGGGCCAGGGTGGACATGCTCAGCGGCACGTCGGCGAAGGCGATCGGGCGGCGGTCGAAGCCGGAGCTGTCCACCTGGCCGGACTCGAAGAACGTGGTGAGGAGGTGCTCGCCGGCGTCCGGGCGGTGCCCCCAGAAGTCGTAGGTGTGGCCGAGGCCGGGAAGGATGACCTGCCTGCCGCGCGAGAGCGCCGGGAGCAGCTCCTTGGTCGCGTTCTGGGCCGGGGTCGAGAAGTCGACCTCCCCGCTGATCACGAGGGTCTCGACGTCGCTGGACCGCATCGTGCGGTACTCGGCGTTGTCGGGGCTGTCCGGCCACACCTTCTGCACGCCGCCCCCCGCCCAGAGGAAGTCGGTGGAGGAGTTGCCCAGGATCGAGCCGTGGTCGCCGCCCGCGTCGTAGTACCGCTGGTTGAAATCGGAGTCGAGCATGGCGAACGAGGCGAACTCGCCCCACACGAGCGACTCCGGCAGGGCGATGTCACCGAGCACGGACATCGCCCACAGCGCACCGGTGTCGCCGCTGAGGTAGGCGTCGAAGACGGTCGGGGCGTTGTTCGGCGCCGAGACGTGCCCGTTGTGGTTCATGGCGTACTGGCTCACCACGCGGACGTTCGTGTCCTTGATGGACAGTGGGCCCCAGCTGTCCGGCATGGCCGAGGTGACGGAGCGCAGCGAGGCCGCGAGGTCGGAGGTGCGGGCGGAGCAGCCGGCGTCGGCACGGCAGAGGTCCGCGTACTGCCCGAACTGCGAGTCGGTGGTGGCCGGGTCCCAGAACAGGTGGCCGGGCGGGTTGACGGCGATCATGGCGGACCGGTTCAGCGCTTCGGGGTGGCGCCAGGAGTAGATCATCGCGGTGCGGGTGCCGGCACTGGTGCTGATCAGGTTGATCTTCCGGTAGCCGAGGGCGGTGCGGGCGTCCTCGAGGTCGTCCACCCGCTGGGCGACGGAGTAGCCGGTGAGGTCGGCGCCGTCCGCGGTCAGCCGCTTCGCGCACAGCTCGAACGCCTTGGTGGTGGCGGGCAACGTCTTCGCGTCGGCGATCCCGTCGCCACCGCGCATCGACGCCACGACCTCGGGGCAGTCCAGGCGGCGTGACCCGTCGATGCCGCGGTACCCGACGATCACCACGTCGTGGCGGTCGATGAGCCTGCTCGCCTGCGGGAAGGCCATGTTCGTCGCGCCGGGACCGCCGCCCAGCTTGAAGACCGGCTCGGCCGGGTCCGGCCCGGTGGCGCGGATCCTGGTCACGGGCAGGGCGATCATCTTCGTCGCGGGGTCGCGCCGGTTCTCCGGCACGACGAGCGTGCCGCAGTCGGCGGCGACGGGACCCGCCTCCGTGTCGAAGTCGCAGGGCCGCGTGGTCAGCGAGCCGGGCGCGGCGCCGTCGGGCACGGCGAGCACCGGCTCCGGGCGCACGGCCAGGTAGGCGAGGCCGAGCAGGACGGCGCCGGCGAGCCCGGTGGCGACCACCCGGCGGGAAGGCTTGAACGAAGGCATGGCGAAAACCTAGGAATTCCCGGGACGCGGATCTTCCCCTCGCCGAGCGGACCCGTCTCCCTCGCGCGAGGGATGTCGTGCGCCCGCCGCCCTGACATCGTCTGCGGGTGATCAACGTCCCCTCGCTGTCCCGTGCCAGGACGAAGCTCCAGCGGCAGTCCCTCCTCGTCGCCGGGGTCTGCGCGGTCGCCGACGTGCTGTCGTTCCTCGTGCAGGACCTCCCGGTCGACGGCGCCTGGATGACCGCGCTGCTGGGGATCGTGGTGGTCGACGCGGCGCTCGCCTCGCGGACGAAGTGGTCGGGGGCGGTCGCGGTCGCCGCCGTCGTGTTCAACGCGGCGGTGGCGTTGCTGCTGGGCGGGCCGCGCACGCTGCGGCTCAACGAGACGGGGATCCTCGTCGCGTCCTACCGGGCCGGTGCCTGGCTGCGCGGGCGGTGGGCGGTCGCCTCGCTGCTCGGGGTGATCGGCGGGCTCGTGCTCGCCCACCTCACGCGCGGGTACGCGCTCGACTGGTACGTGCTCGTGTCGGCGGCCAAGACCGGGCTGATCTCCTGGCTCGTCGGCCGCTACACCACCTCGCGCCGCGCGTACCTCGACGAGATGAGACGCCAGGCGGAGCAGGAGGAGCGCGAGGCCCAGGAGGCCGTCGACGCGGCCATCGCCGAGGACCGCGCCGTGATCGCTCGCGACCTGCACGACGTCATCACCCACCACGTCAGCGCGATCAGCGTGCACGCGGGCGCCGCGCGGCTGCGGCTCACCAGGACCGAGGGCGACGAGTCGGCGCTGAGGTCCGTGCGGTCGGTGGAGGACTCCAGCCGCACCGCCCTGCACGACCTGCGGCAGATGCTCGACCTGCTGCTCGGCCAGCGTCCCCAGGCGGACCGCGATCCCGGCCTGGCCGACATCGGCGCGATGCTGGAACGCTTGCGGGAGACCGGGTTGGAGGTGCGGCTGGACGTGTCCGGCACACCGCGCGACCTGCCGCCGCAGCTCGACGCCGCGGTGTTCCGCATCGTCCAGGAGATGCTCACCAACGCGTTGCGCCACGGCTCCGGCGGTCCCATCGAGGTCGCGGTCCGCCACTCGGCAGCCGGGCTGGAGATCGAGACAGTGAACCCGCTGTCCGGTGCCGTGCGCGCGGAAGGCCGTGGCCTGGCGGGGATCCGCGCTCGCGCCGAGGAGTTCGGCGGGGTGCTCGACCGGGGTGCGGGACGGGACGGGAAGATCTGGCGGACCGCAGTCTCGTTCCCGCTCGGAGGACCGCAGTGACCATCACCGTCCTGGTCGCGGACGACCACGCGGTCTTCCGCTCCGGCCTGCGCGCCATCCTGGACACCGAGGACGACATCGAGGTCGTGGCCGAGGTCGCCGACGGCGAGCAGGCCGTGGACGCCGTGCTGCGGTTGCGCCCGGACGTCGCGGTGCTGGACATCCGCATGCCGCGCCGCGACGGACTCGGTGCGGCGTCGGCGATCCTGGCCGCTCCCGGCAACCGCACGAAGATCGTCGTGCTGACGACGCACGACACCGACGAGTACGTGTACCGGGCGATGAGCGCCGGGGCGCGCGGGTTCCTGCTCAAGTCCATGCCGCCGGAGGAGATGATCGCGGCGGTGCGCATCGCGGCGCGCGACGACGTGCTGATCGACCCGTCGATCGTGCGGCGCCACCTCGCGCGCTTCGCCGACACGCTCAGCGCGCCCGCTCCCCCGAGCGACCTCGACCGCCTGACCGCCCGCGAACGCGAGGTGCTGCTCCTGCTGTCGCGCGCCCACACCAACTCCGAGATCGCCGGGCTGCTGCACGTCGGCGAGGAGACGGTGAAGTCGCACGTGTCGAGCATCCTGCGCAAGCTCGGCCTGCGGGACCGCACGCACGCCGTGGCCTACGCCCACCTCACGGGGTTCGCGAGCCAGGAGCGGCGCTGAGCCGCTGGTCGGCACCGGCCGCCGCGTCGGTCATCCTCGCCAGGAACGTGGCGACGGCGCGCAGTTCGTCCGGCGGGGTCGTGCGGAGGACGTGGGCGATCTCCGCTCCGGCGAGGGCGATGAAGCGGCGGGCCTCCTCGCGTGACGCGGGCGCGGGCCGCAGCGTGACGCGGCGGCGGTCGGCGCTCTCACGGCTGCGGACGACGTGACCGGCGTCCTCCAGCCGGTTGAGCAGGATCGTGGTGGCGCCGGTGGTCATGCCGATCTGCCGGGACAGCTGGGCGGGTGAGAGCGGCGCGTCCGCCTCGGCGGCCCAGATGATCTGCCCCAGCGCGTTGGCGTCGGAGCCGGGCAGCCGCAGCCACGCGGCGAGGTGCTGGTTGAACGCCGTGTACGCGACGACCCAGTCGCGCAGGCCGTGCATCACGGCGGACTGGACCGGTGACCAGGCCTCCACCAGCGGGTCGGCGTCTGTCATGCAACCCCCTTCACCACGAAGTAGCTTTGCTGCAAAGCTACCAAGTGGGGAGTAGGACATGACGACACGGCACGCGGTGATCTCCGGAGCGAGCATCGCCGGACTCTCGGCCGCGTTCTGGCTGCGGCGCACCGGGTGGGAGGTGACCGTGCTGGAGCGCGCGGCGGAGTTCCGCGACGGCGGCCAGAACGTCGACGTCCGGGGTACCGCCCGCGAGGTGCTGACCAGGATGGGGCTGTTCGACGCCGTCAAGGAGCAGAACACCACCGAGACCGGCACGGTGTTCGTCGGCTCGTCGGGCGAGGTGCTCGCGGAGCTGCCGTCGATCGGCCCGGACTCGGCGACCGCGGAGCTGGAGGTCCTGCGCGGCGACTTCGCCACCACGATCCTGCGGCACCTGCCCGAGGGCGTCGAGATCCACTACGGAGACACGATCTCCGCGGTCGAGGACGGCGCCGACGACGTCGCGATCACCACGGCGTCCGGCCGGACGTTCCGCGCCGACCTGCTGGTCGTCGCCGAGGGAGTCCGTTCCACGACCCGCGACCTGGTCTTCGGTGACCAGGTCGAGCGCGACGACCTGGGGATCGCCATGGTGTTCGGCACGATCCCCCGCACGGCGAGCGACGACAGCCGGTGGCGCTGGTACACCACCACCGGCGGCCGGCAGATCCACCTGCGCCCGGACAACCACGGCACGACCCGCGCCATGCTCGCGTGCACCGGCGACTTCGCCGTGCACGACCGCGACGCCGTCCTGAGCCGCTTCCGCGAGCACTACGCCGGCGCCGGCTGGGAGGCCGACCGCGTCCTCGACGGGTTCGAGGGCTCCGACGACGTCTACGTCGACCAGCTCACCCAGATCCGCATGCCGGTGTGGCACCGCGGCCGGGTGTGCGTCGCCGGGGACGCGGCGTGGTGCGTCACCCCGATGGGCGGAGGCGGCGCCTCCCTGGCGCTGACCAGCGGCTACGTGCTGGCCGCCGCCCTGTCCGGCACCGCGCGGCAAGAGGACGGGCTCGCCGCCTACGAGGAGTGGATGCGGCCCCTCGTCGACGACGTGCAGAACTTCCCGCGCTGGATGGTGCCCGTCGCCTACCCGCGGACGCGGCTGGGCCTGGGCCTGCGCCGCGTGGCCGACAAGGTGATCACGTCACGGCTGTTCGCGCCGCTGACGGCCAAGTTCACCGAGGTGGCCGGCACCGACCGGCCGCTGCCGGCCATCGCGGTGACCCAGCCCTGACGGCGGTCAGGGCCAGGGCCTGTCCCGCAGGTCTCGTCCGCGACAGTCGCGGCCGAGGGCCCCGGAGACGGCACGCTCGACCGTGACTCTCATCGAACGGACCCACGGGACAGGCCCTGGAGGTTCTCCAGGTCCTCCAGCAGGCTCGGGTGCTGCGGCTTCCAGCCCAGCACCTCCTGCGTGCGGGCGCTCGACGACGGCTGGTCGGCCCCGAAGATGACGCCGAGGGGCCCGTAGGTCTCCAGCGGCACGGACTCGACGGGCAGCCCCAGCCGCCGCCCGATGACGGCGGCGATGTCGCGCACCCGGTCGCCCTCGTCGCCGACGGCGTGCCACGACGTGCCGGGCTCCGCCTGCTCCAGCGCGAGCCGGAAGAGCGCGGCGGCGTCGAGGGCGTGCACGGCGGGCCAGCGCTGCGTCCCGTCACCGGGGTAGCCGGCGACGCCGCTCTGGCGCGCCATGGTCGTCAGCAGCCCGGCGAACCCGCCCTCACCCCTGTTGTGGACGGTCCGCGGCAGGCGCACGGCCGACGTCCGGACGCCCCGCGCGGCCAGTTCCAGCACCGCGGCGACGGACCGGCCGCGCCCGCCGACCGGTCCCTCGGTCATGGCCGGGTCGTCCTCCGTGGAGGCGCGGCCCGGCACGGCGGGCGTGCCGGAGCAGATGACGAACGGCCGGTCGCTGCCCACCAGCGCCTCGCCGAGCGCGGCGACCGCCGCACCCTCCTCGGCGACCGCGTTCGCGAGGGCCTCGGGGCTGCTGAAGTCGTTGCTGAAGGCCAGGTGGATCACGCCGTCGGCCCGGTCGGCACCCGCCCGCAGGGCGTCGAGGTCGGCCAGGCCACCCCGGACCACCTCCGCACCGGCCTCGGCGGCAGCCCGCGCCGACGCGTCGGACCGGGCGAGCGCGAGAACGCCGTGGCCGTGCCCGAGCAGTTCGGCGACGACGGCGGACCCGATCAGGCCGGTGCCGCCGGTGATGAAGACGCGCATGGAACTCTCCCGCAAGTGATGGGACTCTTGTCCCATGACCGTACCAGAGTGATGGGACAAAGGTCCCGTCACGTATGCTGGCACATATGGGTCGCTGGGAACCGGGCGCACGGGACCGCCTTGTCGTCGCCGCCGTCGACCTGTTCACCGAGCAGGGCTACGACGCGACGACGGTCGCGCAGATCGCCGAACGCGCCGGCGTCACGAAGAGCACGTTCTTCCGCCACTTCCCGGACAAGCGCGAACTGCTGGTCGCGGGCCAGGAGACGCTGAGCCGCCTGCTGGCCGAGGGCATCGCCGAGGCCCCCGACGGCGCCAGCCCCCTCGAAGCGGTCGCCTCCGGCCTGGAACGCGCCTCGACCGCGATGGGCCCGATGAGCCGCGAGATAGGCCCGCGCCTGAAGGCCGCCGTGGCCGCGAGCACCGAGCTCCAGGAACGCGACGCCCTCAAGAGCGTGAGCCTCGCCGCCGCGATGACCGCCGCCCTGATCGCCCGCGGCGTGCCGGACCCGACGGCGGCGCTGGCCAGCGAGCTGGGGCTGCTCGCGTTCAAGCGGGGGTACGCGGAGTGGTCCGAGGGGGACCGCGCGCCGGAGGACGACTTCGCCGGGTACCTGCGGAAGGCTCTCGACGAGTTGCGGGCGGCCAGCGCTTCGCTGCGGTGAGCGGCAGGCGGAGAGGAGCGGCGTGGCGACGACGATCGTGAACGCGAAGGTGTTCGACGGGGCGGGCGGGAGGGACTGGACGTCGGTCCGGTTCGCGGACGGGGTGATCACCGAGTGCTCGGCGGTGTCGCTGGCGAGGGAAGGCGACGCGGTGGTCGACGCCGGCGGCGGCACGGTGCTGCCCGGCCTGGTCGACACCCACGTGCACCTCGTGCCCGGCGCGCTCGCGCAGTCGCTGACCTTCGGCGTCACGACGGTGCTGGACATGTTCAGCAAGCCCGAGGTGGTGGCCGCGGCCAAGGACCAAGCGCGTTCCGGGAACGGCGTGGCCGACGTGCGGTCGTCGGGGATCGGCGCCACCGCACCCGGTGGGCATCCGTCGGTCATGTACGCGCCGTTCCCGACGGTGACCGGTCCCGGCGAGGCCGAGCAGTTCGTGGAGGCGAGGATCGCCGAGAGCTCGGACCACCTGAAGGTCTTCTCCGGCGTCGGAGGCCTGTGGCCCGCGCTGGACTCCGCCACGATCACCGCGCTGGTCGCCGCCGCGCACGCCCGCGGTCTGGTCGTCGTCGGGCACGTGAGCTCGGTGGCCGGCGTCGAGCAGGTCGTGTCCGCCGGTGCCGACGTGGTGGCGCACGTGCCCGCCGACGCGGCACTGCCCCAGGACCTCGTGGAACGCATCGCCGCCGCCGGGATCGCGGTCGGACCCACGCTGGCGACCGTCGAGAACACCCTCGGCGTACCGGGTGGCGCGGCGGTGGCGGCGGATCCGCGGCTCGCCGAGGCGCTCGGGGACGGCTGGGTGCGCCGGTTGACCGCGGGTGCACCGAAGCTCGGCGGGCCGCCCTACGCACGGGCCGAGGAGAACGTGCGACGACTGGCCGAAGCGGGCGTCACGGTGCTCGCGGGCACCGACGCCCCGAACCCCGGGACCGTGTTCGGCGCGAGCCTGCACCGGGAGCTGGAACTGCTCGTGCGGTGCGGACTCAACCCGGCGCGAGCCCTGGCCGCCGCCACGTCCGCAGCGGCACGGGTGTTCGGCCTCACCGACCGCGGCCGGGTGGCGCCCGGACTGCGCGCGGACCTCGTCCTGGTGTCCGGCGACCCGCTGACCGACATCACCGCGACCCGCGCGATCGACCGGATCTGGCGCGCGGGCGTCCCGTGCGACCGCCGTGCCTTCGCGGCGAGCGCCGCCGAGGCCGAGCAGCTCGACGCCTTCGACGCCCAAGTCGCGAAGGTCGTCGCCGCCGTCCGGGGCCGGCGGTCCCGCGGCTGAGGAGAAAGGCAACCATTCCCGCGGCCCGACTGGTAGTAGCCGGTGACGGACTGAGTCGAAGGGCCGGGAAGTGGTGCGCTCACCCGAGGGGTTCGAGGAGTTCGTGGCGGCCGCGTCGCCACGCCTCTTACGGCTGGCATTCCTGCTGACGCGGGACGCGGGACACGCGGAGGACCTGCTGCAGACGGCGCTGGCCAAGGCGTGGCGGGCCTGGGGGCGGGTCGACGGCGACCCGGAGCCGTACGTGCGGCGGATCGTCGTGACCGTGCACGCCACCTGGTGGCGGAGGCGGTGGCGGGGCGAGGAACCTACCGGGGAGCTGCCGGAACGACCGGGCGACTCGCCGCAGGACGCGGTGAGCGAACGCGAGTGGCTGTGGCAGGCGCTGGGCCGCCTGCCGCGCAGGCAGCGGACCGTGGTGGTGCTGCGGTTCTACGAGGACCTGCCCGAGGCGCAGGTCGCCGCGCTGCTCGGCTGTTCCGTCGGCACGGTCAAGAGCCAGACGAGCAAGGCGCTCGCGAAGCTGCGGCTCGACGACACCATCACCACGTTCGAAGGGGTGCGGCGATGAACCTGACCGACCTCACCGAGGTGCTGCGCGACCGAGCCCGGGTCGACGACACGGCGCATGACGCGCGGATGGCGGGCGTGCGAGCACGGGTGTCGGCCACGCGTCGCCGGCGCGCGGTCACCGGTGTCGCCTGCGTGGTGCTCGCGCTGGTCGGCATCGTCTACGCGACGCTCCCCCGTCCGCAGGCCCTGCCCGAACCCGCCGTGCCGCCGCGCAGCCTGCCGGAGTACCAGCGGGGCACCAAGCTCATCGGCCAGGCTTGGGGAGATCTGCCGGGGACGACCGCCACGATGACGTTCGTGCCGAAGTCGTTGAACCTCTGGCTGTACACCCAGTGCGATGTCGGGCCGAAAGCCGGTCTGCTCATCACCGTGACGATCAACGGCCACGAGTACACGAAGAGCAACGGCTGCGGTGGTGGCACCCAGCCGGCCGACTGGGGCGCCTTCGGCATCAAGCCGGGACAACCCTCGGTGCTCACGATGACCGTGGACGGCGGGCAGGGAGAAGTGGTGCCGGGTCAGGGCTTCGAGGTGCTCCCGCTCCCGGCGAGCGGCTCGTTCGCCGTCGGGATCGGCGAGGAGGTGCCGGTGGAGGAGTACCCGTTGCCGCCGCCCCCGTCGACCCTGCCCGCTTTGCAGCCGCAGTTCCCGGAAGCGTCGGTCGAGCTGCGGTCCGATCCGGCGGACCCGCTGGCGCGCAAGGAGTCCACCATCGCCTGGCCCGGTCGCAGCGGACTGGTGGTCAGGACGAACACTCCCGGCAGGATCCGGGTTCTCGTCGACGACGTCCTCGTCGTCGACTACTCGAACTGGGACTACTTCGAGGGCAGCCACCAGATCGACGCGGGCAGCTACGAGCTGGCCCACGGACCCGAACCAGCCGCGGGGCAGACCGTCAGGATCACGGTGGTCCCCGAGCGGATCACCGGTGAGTGGAGTGTGGCGCTCGTCCCGCAGCAGCGGTGAGACGAGGGGGTGCGTGACCGGAGTCGGGCACGCACCCCCTCGTCACGCGGCCACCGGCTGGCCGACCGGCACCCCGAACACCTGCCGGACCACCCCGATCCACCACAGCACCGTCAACGCGATGACGGTCGGGTTCTTCACGAACAGCAGCACGGCCAGGTAGGCCTGCCGCGCCGACTCCGGCAGCAGCCCCGACACGACGTGCTCGGCGAGCACCTCGAAGACCGCGAAGGCCGCGCCGAGGAACACCACCTGCCACAGCAGGCTGGGCCAGTGCGCGCTCACGAACGCGCGGGCGGCACCCCAGCTCAGCGCCACCCCGGCCATCGCGCTCCTCCACATCAGCACCACCAGTGCGACGCGGACGGCCAGCACCACGACCTCCGAGGCGGTCGCGAGGCCGGACGGGATCTCGCCGGTCCAGTTCACGACCACCAGCCGCTGGACCGACGCGACCAGCGACAGTCCCAGCACCAGCCCGAGGTGGGCGGTGTACCAGTCCCACGCCCACCTCGGCACCTCGAACGCCAGCTTCAGCTCGGTCATGGCCTCCCCCATTACTTCAGTCGGCTAAACCATTTAGTTCAGCATACTGAAATGTCGCCTCCGGTAAAGTGGGAGGGGTGGAAGGTCGAGACGCCGGACGTGAGCTGAGCACCGCCGTGGTCGCGTTCCACGAGGCGGTGGGGGCCAGCCTCGGGGTGACCGCGGTCGACCAGCGGGCGCTCGCCGTCATCGCCGGCGCCGGGTCGGTGTCCGCGGGCGAGCTGGCCAAGGAGATCGGCCTGACCCCCGGCGCGGTCACCGGGGTGGTGGACCGCCTCGAACGGGCCGGGCTCGCCCGGCGCTCGCCGCACCCGGACGACCGCCGCAGGCTGGTGATCACCGCGGTCCGCGGTCCCTTCGGCGACACGTTCTCCGGGCTGAGCAAGGCGATGGGCGAGCTGACCGACCGCTACTCCCCCGCCGAGCAGGCCGTGATCGCCGACTGGGTGGCGCGCACGGTCGAGGTCCTGCGGGAGCAGACGCGGATCCTCGTCGAGCGGGATCAGCGGCCGAGCTGAGCGCGGAGCAGGTTCGGGTCCTGCCCGGTGAGGTAGGCGGCGCTCGGCACGTGGACCGTGCGGCCGCGCACCGCGACCGTGGTCGGCCCCTGCAGACCGTCGGCCGCGGTCAGCACCACGGTGTGGCTGCCGTCGGGCCGCACCAGCGCGACCTGGTTGACGGTGTCCAGCGCGGCGATGATCTCGGTGCCCCTGCCGGTGAAGGCGAAGTCGTCGATGCCGGCCAGTCCGGTGGCGACGACCTTCAGGCGACCCGCGGACCCGTCGGCCTGCACCGGGATGCGCAGGATCGTCCCCTTGTCGAGGTTGGTGGCCCAGACCGCGCCGTCGCGCAGCCGGAGGCCGTTCGCGCCGAGGAACCCGGCGGCAGCGAGCTCCTGGTCGGAGGACCAGGTGGTGGCCTTGCCGCCCGAGACCGGCACCTGCCAGATCACGCCGCCGGTGGAGTCCGCCGCGTAGAGGGTGCGGTGGCCCAGCGCGATGCCGTTGGGCAGGCTGGTCGCGGGCAACGCCGCGATGCGCCGCGGCGTGCCGCCCGGACGCAGGCTCCAGATCCCGGTGAGGTCGGAAGTGCCGGTGGCGTAAGCGAAGTACAGCGTCCCGTCGGCGGCGCGGTCGATGCCCACGGTCAGCGCGAAGCCGAGTGCGGGCGTGTTCACCCCGCCGTCGGCGGGCGCGGGCAGCGTGGCGAGGACCCTGATGCGGCCGCTCGGTGAGATCGCCGCGATCTGGCGGGCCTTCGCGAAGGTCACGTAGGCGGTGCCGTCCGGGGCGAAGACCATGCTCTCCGGCGTCTGTCCCTTCTCCAGGTCGAAGTGCTGGACCACGCGCGCCGCGTGCAGCGGGTACGTGGCGGCCGACGCCGGGGTGGCGGCGGTGAGCGCGCTCGCGGCCAGAACGGCGGCGACGAGTGCCTTGAGGGGTTGTGCGGACATGCTTTCCTCACTGTTTTCGGGCAGACGGCAGCGCCGCGCCCTTCGGTGTGGTTCCCCCGCTCAGGTCAAGCGGTGGTGACTCGGTGCGCCGTCGACCCGGCCGTGGCCTGGGCGAGCAGGGTCAGCGCGGTGTGCGAGGACGACCCCGGTGGCGCGGTGGCGACCACGACGCTCGGACCCGTCCCGTTGCTCAGGGTCTGCTGCGTGACGGTCAGCCGGCCGACCAGCGGGTGCCGCATCTCGTAGACGGCCGTGGCGCAGGCCTTCACGCGGTGGTCCGCCCACATCGAGGCGAACTCGGAGCTGGTCGCGCTGAGCTGCCCGACCAGTTCGTAGAGCGCGGCGTCGTCCGGGTGCTGGCCCACGGTCAGGCGCAGGTTGCCGACCACGGCCCTGGCCTTGGCGGGCCAGTCGGCGTAGAGCTCGCGGGTGTGCGGGTCGAGGAACACCAGCCGGCCATGTTCGGGCGGCGCGCCGGCTCGTCCACCGCGCCGGGGTCGAGGTGGCCCGCGAACAACGCGTGGCCCAGTCCGTTCCAGGCCAGCACGTCGGTGCGCCGGCCGAGCACGACGGCGGGGACGCCGGCCAGCGCGTCGAGCAGCTGCCCGGTCGCCTCGCCCACCCGTTCGGGGCCCGGCCTGCGCAGCCGCGCCCGCTTCACCGGCTTGGCCAGCGCGTGCAGGTGCCGGCGTTCGGCGTCGTCCAGCCGCAGCGCCGTGGCGAGCGCGTCCAGCACCTCGGCCGAGGCGCCCGTCGAGTGCCCCTGTTCGAGCCGCGTGTAGTAGGAGCTGCTCACGCCGGCCAGCCGGGCGAGCTCGTCGCGGCGGAGGCCGGGCACGCGCCGCCGGTCGTCGTACGTCCGCACGCCCACGTCCTCGGGACGGAGCTGCGAGCGCCGCGTCCTGAGGAACTCCCCGAGTCGTGCGGTGTCGTCCATGGTTTCGAGTATGGGGCGGGATTTCGCGGGTTGCCTGCCCCCGCCGGGGATACGCAGAGCGGGGAGTGGGCGGCTCCTCGCGCGGCGGGTGGACTGTCGTTGCCCACGAACGAGAGGACTTCCCATGAGCACCGACGCGATCGACCCGGCCGGCTTCACCTTCACGCGCCAGGCCTGGGTGGACGCCACCCCGCAGGACGTCTACCGGCTCGTCAGCGACGTCTCCGCGATCAGCCGCTGGAGTCCGAACGCGACGGACGCCGCCTACGACGACGGCGCCGGACCCGAGGAGGGGGCGTGGTTCAGCGGCCGCAACCGCAGGGGCGACAAGGAGTGGACCAGCCGCTCGCAGGTCGTGAAAGCCGATCCCGGCACCGCTTTCGCCTTCGTGGTCGACGGCATCGTCGAGTGGGGCTGGACGTTGCGCGCGCAGGGCCGCGGCACCGTGGCGGAGCAGTCGTGGCGGCTGCTCCGCATGGACCCCGTCCTCGGCGCCACCGCGGCCGACGTGACCGCGCTGCGCGACTACATGGCGGCCAGTGTCGAGACCACGCTCGCCGCGCTCGCCGAGTGGGTCGCGCAACAAGACAGGGCGAACGTGTCAGTGCGCGCGCTCTGAGACGACTGCTGCCAGGACGTCCCGCAGCGGGGTCGCGGGGCGTCCGATCAGCTTCTCCAACTGGTCGCCGGTCGTCGAGAACTCACCGCGCCGCGACGCGTGGAACATGCCGAGCAACATGGCCGCCCGCCCCTCGGGAACACCGTGCTGGACCAGGGAAGCCGTCCACTCCTCGTCCTCGGCGACGACCCGCCGCACCGTGCGGCCGGTGATCTCGGTCAGCAGCGTGGCGACGTCGTCGAGGTCGAGGGCGTCCGGCGCGGTGAGGGGCGGGGTCGGTCCGTCGAACCGCTCCTCGCCCGCCAGCAGGACCGCCGCGGCTTCGGCGAGGTCGGCGTGCGCGGTCCAGGACACGGGTCCGTCGGCCGGGGCGACGAGCTCGCCGGTCGTGAGCGCCTGGCCGAGCAGCAACGGGACCGTGCTGGCGTAGAAACCGTTGCGCAGCGCGGTGAACGGCGCACCGGACTTCGCCAGGTAGTCCTCGGTCGCGGCGTGGTCGGGCATGGGCGCGAAGAGGGAGTCGGCCGCCGCACCTTGGTGGCTGGTGTAGAAAACGCGCTCGGCGCCCGCTTCCCGGGCCGCGTCGACGGCGGCGACGTGGTGCTCGACCGCCGCCGCGCCGGTCACGCCCGCCGAGACGACGAACACCTGCGACGCGCCCTCGAAGGCGCCGGCCAGCGTCGCGGGCTCGGTGAAGTCGCCGCGCCGCACCCGGACACCCTTCTCGGCTAATGCCGCCGCGCCGTTCACGTCCCGCACGCTCACGCCGACCCGGCTCGCGGGCACCCGCTCCAGCAGTCGCTCGACGACCTGCGCGCCGAGCTTGCCGGTCGCTCCGCTGACGATGATCATGTCTTCCCTCGCTAACACCGGTAGTAACGCTGTCACTATCGACGTTAGCAACAGATCGGTAGGATGTGCAACGTGGCGGAGAGCAGCAGGGACAAGGCACGGGCGAACGTCGTGGAGGTCGCGGCACAGCTGTTGCGCGAGCAGGGAGCCGCGGCGGTCACGATCCGCGCGGTGGCCCAGGCCGCGGGCACCCAGGCGCCGACGATCTACCGGTTCTTCGCGGACAAGGACGCCCTGCTCGACGCCGTGGCCGAGCACGTCTTCGCCGCCTACGTGGCCGGCAAGGCGGTCACCCCGCAGCTCGACGACCCGGTGGCCGACCTGCGCGCCGGGTGGGACACGCACCTCGGCTTCGGACTGGCCAACCCGGAGCTGCTCAGCCTGTTGCTCGATCCCGCGCGGGCGTCCCGCTCCCCCGCCATGACCAACGGGATCGAGATCCTGCGGGCCCGCGTGGCCAGGGTCGCCGCGGCGGGCAGGCTCCAGGTCAGCGAACGGCGGGCCGTCGAGCTCGTGCACGCCGCCGGGACCGGCGCGATGATCGCCCTGCTGGCCACGCCGCCGGAGGACCGCGACCCCGGCCTGGCCGACGCGCTGTACGAGGCGGTGATGCGGACCGTTCTGACCAGCGGACCGGCCGGTACGACGACCACCGCCACCGAGACCGTCCAGCACGCCCTGCCGGCGCTGCACCAGCTCACCGAGGCCGAACGCGGCCTGCTCGCGGAGTGGCTGGCCCGGCCTGACGCGCCCCGGGCTTGATGTCTGCGGCCTGAGCACCTCGCTTCCCCACCGGCGACCACCCCGTCGCCGTCCGAGAGCCTCCTCGCAGGAGCGGTCCCGCCGCCCTCGCGTGCGCTGACGGCACCGTCCCCGCGACCGGGCGAGCGGGCGGTCCGAGGCGTCACCGCCTACCGCTTCCGCTGATCACCGCGCTGAGTCCGCGCTACACCCAGGGTTGACGAAGTTCTCACCTGACGGCAATAGTATCCGTCTAGCGAGAGACATTACCACTCTGTGAAAATCTTCGGAGGCGACATGCGGGCGTCCGTCCTGGGGTTGGGTGAAGCCGGAGCGCTGTACGCGGCCGGCCTGGTGGAGCAGGGGTGGACGGTCACGGGCTACGACCCGGTGGCCGGCACCACGCCGCCGGGGGTCGTGCGGGCCACGACCCCGCAGGCCGCGGTGCGGGACGCGGGCCTCGTGGTGAGCCTGGTCGGGGGCAGGGCCGCGGAGGACGCCGCCACGTCGGTCGCGCCGCACCTCGCGGCCGACGCCGTCTACGCGGACCTCAACACCGCGGCGCGCGAGGTCAAGCGCCGGATCGCCGGAGTCGTGGGCGAGGACAGGTTCGCCGACGTCGCCGTGATCGGGTCGGTGCCCGCGCACGGTGCCGCGACCTCGGTCGTCGTGAGCGGCCCGGCGTCGGCGCGGGCGGCGGAGGTGTTCACGACGCTGGGTGCGCCCGCCGAGGACATCGGCGGTGCGGCGGGCGACGCCTCGGCGCGGAAACTGCTGCGCAGCACGTTCATGAAGGGGCTCGGCGCATTGATCGTCGAGTCGGTCGCGGCGGGGCGGGCGGCCCACGAGGAGACGTGGGTGCGCGAGCAGATCGCCCGCGAGCTGTCCGGCGGCGCCGCCGCGCTGGACCGCCTGCACGACGGGACGGTGAAGCACGCGACCCGGCGCGCCGGTGAGTCGGCGGCCGCGGCCGAGCTGCTCGACACTCTGGGGGTGAGGCCGGTGATGACGCGGGCGGCCGCCGAGGCGCACCGGAGCGCCGCGGACACGGCTCTGGCGCCCTCCGCAGACCTGCTCTCGGCGTTCGACGGGCTCGCCGTGGCGAACATCGGCGACGCGCGGGACCGGATGGGCATGCTCGACGGCGCGGTGCGGGCGCTCTGGCGGGGCGCGCGGGTCGTCGGCCGGGCGCGCACGGTGTGGGTGCGCAACGGCGACAACCTGGCCCTGCACCGCGCGATCGCGGCCGCGCTGCCCGGTGACGTGCTCGTGGTCAACGGCGGTGGCGACACCACCCGTGCGCTGCTCGGTGAGCTGATGGCGGAACGGGCGAAGCTGCGCGGCGTGCGCGGGATCGTGGTCGACGGTGCGGTGCGGGACGTCGTCGAGCTGGAGAGGATCGGGTTCCCCGCGTGGGCGCGCGGCGTCTGCGCGGCCGGCCCCTACAAGAACGGCCCCGGTCAGGTCGACGTGCCGGTCGCGGTCGGCGGGGTCGTCGTGCACCCCGGTGACCTGGTGGTCGGCGACGACGACGGCGTCATCGCGGTCCCCGCCGCGGAGGCCGCCGCGAGCCTGCTCGCCGGGACAGCGTGATGACGGGCGTGTGGGCGCTGCTGACGTTCGTCGGCGTGATCATCTTCTGGAACGCCGTGGTGAAGCGCAACATCGGTGAGTCGATGATCCTCGGCTTCGCCGCGGTGTGCGCGTTCGCGGTGGTCGGCGGGGTCGAGGGCGGCTCGGCGTGGCACTCGATCGGCGAGGCCCTGCTCGACGCCATGCAGGAGGAGGTCACGTTCGCGGGGCTCGCGTTCGTGTTCATGTCCTACCTGCTGGCGCGGACGCCCGTGCTGGACCGGCTGATCGACCTGCTGAACTCGTTCCTGGGTCGGCTGCGCGGCGGTTCCGTCTACACGGCGACGATCGCGGGCGGCGTGTTCGGCGCGATCGCGCACGTCGGTGCCGCGGTGACCGCGGCCGTCGGGTCGGTGACCGTGCCGTGGATGAAGCGCTCGGGTGTGAAGCCGGAGCTGGCCGCGACCGTCGTGGCCGGTGGCGCCGGGATGGGTGTGAGCTTCCCGTTCTCCGCCACCATGTTCATCCTCGTCGGCGGGCTCGCGGCGCAGGGGGTCATGCAGCCGGACGAGATCGTCGGCCCGCTCGCCCTGGCCGGGCTGTGGTGCCTGGGTTACCGGATCGTACTGGCGTGGTTCCTCGTGCGGCGCAATGGCATCGAGCCGATGTCGTCGGCGGACCTGCTGCCGGTGCGGCGGAGCCTGCGCAACGGGTGGACGTCGTTGCTGCTGTTCCTGCCGATCCTCGTGCCGCTGCTGCTCACCCGCGGGCCGGTCGCGGCGGCGCTCGGCACCTACACCGGCGTGGGCGAGGAGCTCAAGAAGCCGGTGAAGCTCGCCGACGGCACGAGCCTCGCCGCCCAGCCGTTCGGGATGCCGGACGTGATCAGCCTGGTCACCTGGATCCCGGTGCTGATGATCGCGCTCGTGCTGGTGCT
>NZ_DASVFL010000253.1:0-40923 GCF_036380075.1 Lentzea sp.
GAGCACCTGCCGAAGGCGATGGGCCGGGCGCCGCGCACGGACCGGCACGGCGGCGAGGTGTACGTCTACCGCCGTGCCGGACAGCCGTGCTTCCTGTGCGGCACCGAGGTCCTGACCACCGAACTGGCCGGCCGGAACCTCTTCTGGTGCCCCGTCTGCCAGCCCTGAGGGCGACCACAGCGCTGAAGATCGACTCCAGAAAAAGGGTCGGATGACTTTTCGGGTGCGGCCGGAAAGTGCTCAGTTCGTGAGCACTTTCCGCTAGAAGTCGAAACCGCCCATGTCGCCGAAGTCGAACCCGCCGGCGTCGCCCATGTCGGCACCGCCCATGTCGCCGCCGCCGAAGTCGCCCATGTCTCCGCCGAAGTCGCCGGCGCCCATGTCGGCCATGCCGTAGTCGCCGATGCCGTGCATGCCCGAGAACATGGCGTCCATCAGCAGGAACGTGCCCACGCCCCACGCGCCCGCCACGAGCGCGGGCTTCCACCACGGCTCGGAGTACCAGCCACGCGGCACCGGGCGGCCCGCGACCATGCCACCGGGGTAGTAGTACGGCGTGCCCGAACCGGACTGCGGCGACGCGGCGTACTGGTGGCCCTCGACCGTGACCTGGCGGTCCTCGCTGACGGCACCGGCCTGCTTCTGGCCGGCGCTCTCGGGCAGCGCGGGACCGGGGTCCATGCCCATGGCCTCACGGGCCGCACGCACGTAGTGCAGACCCTCCATCGCGGTCTGGGTGACCAGCTGCGCCTGCGGGATCGTGCGGGCCTGTTCCATCTGCGAGCCGGCCGCGGTGAAGCGCTCGGACGCGTCGGCCAGCGCCTGCGTCGACGCGGCGTTGCTGCCCGTGAGGCTCATCACCTGCCCGCCCAGCCGCTCGACCCACCGGCGGGCTTCCGCCTTGGCGTCGTCGAGCTCCCGCGCCT
This sequence comes from Lentzea sp., assembly GCF_036380075.1. NCBI lineage: Bacteria > Bacillati > Actinomycetota > Actinomycetes > Pseudonocardiales > Pseudonocardiaceae > Lentzea > Lentzea sp. The sequence continues at coordinate 927 of NZ_DASVFL010000253.1, forward strand.
TGCGCGCGTTGCTCTGGCTGACCAGGTAGAACACACCCGCGACCAGCAAAACAAGCACTACAACCCACACGACCGTTCCCACGGCACTACCTCCCACGCCTGGTGAACAGTCAACGAGTGAACGCCTGCCGTAGTTCCGTCAGAACACCTCGGGGCAATGCGGCTCACGCGCATCGAGGAACGCCAACGAGAGAGCGTCGACGTGTCCGGCCGTGTGCTCGACCACGCGGTGTGCGCGCCTGAGCACGGAAAGCCTTGTACCGCCGAGGTATGCGCTGCCCAGAGCGGCGACGTCGACTGACACGTCGGCCGGGTCCTCGGTGCGCGTGACCACCGCCTCGCCGCCCTTCGCGGTGAGGCGCCAGCGCCCGGAGTTCCACGGGCACAGCGGGTCCTCGACCTCCAGCACACTGTCCACATCGGACGAGTAGCGGCGCAGCCGCAGCGCCTTCTCGACGTCGACGACCCGCAGCCACAGCGCGTCGGTCAGCTCCCGCCGCACCTTCCGCGGGTTGTCGACCATGTGCAGGATCGGGTCGTCCGCGGCGGTGAAGAACGAGATGCTGCCCGCCAGGTCGAGGTCCAGCAGGAACCGGTAGAGGTCGGCGTGGGCCTGCTCGGTCTCGCAGACCAGCTCGCGCACGTGCAGCTCGTGCGACGGCCCGCCGTTGTCGCCGCCGTGCTTCACCCGGAAGACGACGTAGCCCTCGGGGTGCAGGCAGTAGCGGTAGGACGTGAGGCCGCCGCGGTCGCGTTCGGCGTCGGAGAGGTGGACGTCCCACGACTTCTCCACACGGCTGAGCCAGCCGGTCCGCGCGCGGCGCACGCGGTCGTGGACCTCGCGCATGAACGGCATCGCCTCGTCGCGCGTGACCTGCCGGATCCGCGCCGGGCTCACGGTCACGCCGGGGTGGAACGGCATCCGCGTCGGCATCTTCAGCATCGACAGGCTCGACGCGTACTCGCCGTACCCGAAGCGCCGGTAGATCGAGCCCTCCGACGCCCACAGGATCGCGAGGGACTCCCCGGCGTCGTGGATGCTGTGCAGCTGCGTCCTCATGAGCAGCGACGCCATGCCGCGGCGCCGGTTGCCGGGTTTGACACCCACCACGGTCACCGCGCCGACGTCGGCCTGGACGCCACCGGGCACGGTGAGCTGACGGGTGAGGACACCGCCGGTGCCGATCATCTCGTCGCCGTCGAACACGGCGTGGGCCCGTTCGAGCTCCAGCACCTTCAGCCAGCGGTGGTCCGCGACGGGTTCGTCGAGGAACGACCACGCGAACACCCGGTGGAAGTCCGGGAGGTCGGACTCGGTGATGGTCCTGATGCTCAGAGCGGAGTCAGCCATGGCAGCAGTGATACGCCGCCACGGCCGCTCCCGCAGCCCAATTACCGCTGGACCGACTTGATCTCGCAGAACTCGTCGAGGCCGAACCGGCCGAACTCGCGGCCGTTGCCCGACTGGCGGTAGCCGCCGAAGGGCGCGCTCGTGTTGAACGCCGCGGCGTTGATGTCGACCTGGCCGGTGCGCAGGCGCTTCGCCACCCGCAGCGCCCGGTCGGTGTCTGCGGAGAACACGCCGCCCGCCAGGCCGTAGATGGTGGAGTTGGCGATGCGCACCGCGTCGTCCTCGCCGGTGTACGGCATGACCGACAGGACCGGTCCGAAGATCTCCTCCTGCGCGATCGTCATCTCGGGCGTGACGTTGCCGAACACCGTCGGCGTGACGTAGAAGCCCTGCGGCAGCGGCGCTTCCGGGCCGCCAGCCGCCAGCGTCGCGCCCTCCTCGACCCCCTTGCGGATGTAGCCGACGACGCGGTCGCGCTGCGCCTTCGACACCGCCGGCCCGATGCGCGTCGACGGCTCGGCCGGATCGGCCGAGGTGTACTTCCCCGCCGCGGCGGCGGCCAGCTCGACGGCCTCGTCGTGGCGGTCGGCCGGGACGAGCAGCCGGGTCCACGCGCTGCACGCCTGGCCGTTGTTCATGAACGAGTTGGCGACCGCGATCTTCACCGCGCGACCGAGGTCGGCGTCGTCGAGCACGATGCACGCCGACTTGCCGCCCAGCTCCAGCGCGACCCGCTTGACCGTCTCGGCCGCCACCGCCGACACGCGGCGCCCGGCCCTGGTGGAGCCGGTGAACGACACCATGTCGACGTCCGGGTGCGCCGCCAGCGCCTCGCCGACGACTGGCCCGGTGCCGTGCACGAGCCCGAACACGCCCTCGGGAACGGCCGTCGCGATGATCTCGGCGAGCAGGTCGGCGGTGCCCGGCGCGAGCTCGCTCGGCTTGAGCACCACGGTGTTGCCCGCGGCGAGCGCAGGGACGACCTTCGCGACCATCTGCTGGAGCGGGAAGTTCCACGGCGTGATGGCGGCGACGACCCCGACCGGTTCGCGGAAGACCAGCGAGTTGCCGATCTCCTCCGGCTCGAAGTAGCCGGCCTCCAGCACGGCGGCCACGCCCTCCGCGATGGAGATCGGGTTCGCCACCTGCACCTTCTGGCTGAAGGTGAGCGGCGTGCCCATCTCGCGGGTCATGGTCCGCGCCAGCTCGTCGGCGCGGTCCTCCAGCCCGTCGATGACGGTGCGGACCGCCTTCGCCCGTTCGTCGACCGAGGTCTGCGACCACGCCGGGAAGGCCGCGACCGCCGCGGCCACGGCCGTGTCGACGTCGGCCGGTGTGCCTTCGGCGAGCGTGCCGACGACTTCCTCGGTGGCGGGGTTGACGACCTCGATCACGAGAGCCCTCCAGACGGCGGTGTGACACTTCTGGCGCTTGTCGGGTCCAGGGTGTCACATCACCGGGCAGGGGTCACGTCCGCGGGCCGGAAGCCGCCAGTGCACCTCCCAGCCGCTGCTCGCGCAGCACCCGCAGGTGCACGGCCGCCCACGTCCGGTACGGCCGCCACGCCTCGGACACCTCGGTCAACGGCCGCCCGTACCGCTCGCGGACCTCGTCGGTGAGCCGGGCCTCGTTGTGCGGCACGGCATCCGGCGCGTTGGCCCCGCGCAGCACCACCAGCTCCGCCGCGAACGGGCCGAGCCCCTTGACCTGCTGCACCGCCAGCACGGCCGCCGCGGGGTTCAACGCCCGCAACGCGACGGCGTCCAGCAGCCCGTCCAGCGCCGCCCGGGCCACCGCGCGCAGGTACTCGGGCTTGCGGCCGGGCAGGTCGAGCTCCAGCGAGAGCAGCTCGGCAGGCGACGGGAACACGCCGTCGACCACCAGAGAAGCCTTCAGCCTGGCCGCCTGCGCCATGCTCACCCGCTGCGACAGCACCGACCACGCCGCCGCCTCGTACGGCGAGTAGAAGCCGCACGGCCGCAGACCGGGGAACGCGGCCTGCGCCTCGGCGACCACCGGGTCGCGCGACGCCACTGCGGGCCAGCCGGAGCCGTCGACGTCCAGGGACAGGAACCGGCACACCTGTGCCGCGGCGAGGTCGAGGTCCCCGTCGCCGGAAAGGGACAACAGAGCTGTGGCGCCGGCCTGGGTCACGGAGACCGAGGCACGACGCCACTCACCTTCGACCAGGAACGTCGAGCGCAGCGCCCCGCCGTCGCGCACAGGCAGCGCGGACGGCGTGAAGCCCTCCCAGAAGGCCCGGGACGTCCCCAGCGACCAGGGACCCTGAACTGCGACTTCGACGTGGTGGTCTGCCATGTCTCACGACGTTAGCGACCACCCCTGACAGAAAACTCAGCTGAAGTCCAGGTCGCCCGTCCTGGTGCGCTTCAGCTCGAAGAAGTGCGGGTAGCCGGCCAGCAGCCGGGCGCCGTCGAAGATCGTGCCCGCCTCCTCGCCCCGCGGGATCTTCGTCAGCACCGGGCCGAAGAACGCGACACCGTCGATGTGGATGGTCGGCGTGCCGACGTCCATGCCGACCGGGTCCATGCCGCGGTGGTGCGACGCCCGCAGCGCCTCGTCGTACTCGGTCGAGCTCGCCGCCTCGGCGAGCTCCGCCGGGAGGCCGGCGTCCTCGAGAGCCAGCGGGATGACCTCGTCGAAGTCCTTCATGCCCTCGTTGTGGATGCGCGTGCCCATCGCCGCGTACAGCTTCGGCAGCACCTCGTTGCCGAACTTCTGCTCCGCCGCGATGGCGACGCGCACCGGACCCCAGCCCTTGGTCATGAGCTCCTTGTACTGCTCGGGCAGGTCGCGGCCCTCGTTCAGCACGGAAAGACTCATGACGTGGAAGCTCAGGTCGATGTCTCGGACCTTCTCCACCTCGAGGATCCACCGGGAGGAGATCCAGGCGAACGGACAAAGAGGGTCGAAGTAGAAATCGACCTTCGCCTTGTCGGCCATGCGTGCCCCTTCAGTCGCGTTCTGTCGCGTCGGGTGCGGTTATCGCCCCATCAGCCCAACCAGATCACCCTGTCATCTCTTCCCGCACGGCGCTTCCGTGATTGGATGCGGGAGTCATAACCATTCCGACGACGTCAGCGCGTAACCAAACGCGTGGCAGACGAGGTGACCAGTGGCCGCGCCCAACCTCACCCGCGACCAGGCTCAGGAACGTGCTGAGCTGCTGGAAGTGGAGTCCTACCGGATCGAGCTGGACCTGACCGACGGCGGCGGGAAGCCGGGTTCGGACACGTTCCGCTCCACCACCACCGTGGTGTTCCGCAGCCGGACTCCGGGTGCTTCCTCGTGGATCGACATCGTGGCGGCGACCGTGCACCGCGCTGTGCTCAACGGCAGCGAGCTCGACGTCTCCTCCTACCGCGAGGAGGACGGCGTCGTGCTGCCGGACCTCGCGGAGACCAACGAGCTCACGATCGAGGCCGACTGCCGGTACATGAACACCGGCGAGGGCCTGCACCGGTTCGTCGACCCGGTCGACGGCGGCGTGTACCTGTACTCGCAGTTCGAGACCGCGGACGCCAAGCGCATGTTCGCGTGCTTCGACCAGCCCGACCTCAAGTCGGTCTACTCGATGAAGGTCACCGCCCCGCACGACTGGAAGGTCATCTCGAACGGCGAGATCACCGCCACCGAGCCCGGCGAAGGCGGCGCGGACGTGCACACGTTCGCCACCACCAAGCCGATGTCGACCTACATCGTCGCCCTGGTCGCCGGTCCGTACGCCGAGTGGCGCGACGAGTTCGTCGAGGGCGACTTCCGCATCCCGCTGGGCATCTACTGCCGCGCCTCGCTCGCCCCGCACATGGACCACGAGCGGCTGTTCACCGAGACCAAGCAGGGCTTCGGGTTCTTCCACAAGGCGTTCGGGGTGCAGTACCCGTTCGGCAAGTACGACCAGTGCTTCGTGCCGGAGTTCAACGCGGGCGCGATGGAGAACGCGGGCTGCGTCACGTTCCTGGAGGACTACGTCTTCCGCAGCCGCGTCACCCGCTACCTCTACGAGCGCCGCGCCGAGACCGTGCTGCACGAGATGGCGCACATGTGGTTCGGCGACCTCGTGACGATGCGCTGGTGGGACGACCTGTGGCTGAACGAGTCGTTCGCCACCTGGGCGTCCGTGCTCGCGCAGGCCGAGGCCACCGAGTACCGCCAGGCCTGGACGACGTTCGCGAAGATCGAGAAGTCGTGGGCCTACCGGCAAGACCAGCTGCCCTCGACGCACCCGGTCGCCGCGGACATCTCCGACGTGCAGGCCGTCGAGGTCAACTTCGACGGCATCACCTACGCCAAGGGCGCCTCCGTCCTGAAGCAGCTCGTCGCGTACGTCGGTCTGGAGAACTTCCTGGCGGGCCTGCGGGTCTACTTCGCCAAGCACGCCTGGGGCAACGCGACGCTCGCGGACCTGCTCGGCGCGCTGGAAGAGGCGTCGGGCCGCGACCTGTCGTGGTGGAGCGCGCAGTGGCTGGAGACCACCGGCCTGAACCTGTTGCGCCCCAAGTTCACCGTGGACGCGGACGGCAGGTTCACCGAGTTCGCCGTGTTGCAGGGCGGTGCCCGTCCGGGTGCCGGTGAGCTGCGCACGCACCGCATCGCGATCGGTGTCTACGACGCCGACGAGAGCGGCAAGCTCGTCCGCACGCACCGCCACGAGCTGGACGTGACCGGCGACCGCACCGAGGTGCCGGAGCTCGTCGGCGTGCACCGCGGCAAGATCGTGCTGGTCAACGACGACGACCTCACGTACTGCACGATGCGCCTCGACCCCGACTCGCTGGCCGCGCTGATCGACCACATCTCCGACGTCGCCGAGCCGCTGCCGCGCACGCTGTGCTGGTCGGCCGCGTGGGAGATGACCCGCGAGGCCGAGCTGAAGGCCCGCGACTTCGTGAACCTCGTCCTCGCCGGCCTGGGTTCCGAGACCGAGGTCGGTGTGGTGCAACGGCTTCTGCTCCAGGCCCAGACCTCGCTGTCGTCCTACGCGGACGACTCGTGGCGCGCGGAGGGCTGGCGCCGGTTCGTGGCGACCGCCCTCGAGCTGGCCCAGTCGGCCGAGCCGGGTTCGGACCACCAGCTCGCGTTCGTGAACGCGCTGACGTCGTCGGTGCTCGACGACTCCACTTTGGACGTCCTGCGCGGCTGGTACGACGGCTCGGCGGTGCTGGAGGGCCTCGACGTCGACACGGACCTGCGCTGGCGCCTGCTGCACGCGCTGGTCGCGCACGGCAAGGCCGACCTGGCGGAGATCACCGCCGAGGAGGAGCGCGACCCGACCTCCACCGGCCACCGCCGTGCCCAGTCGGCCCGCGCCCTGCGGCCGACGACCGCGGCCAAGGACGAGGCGTGGGACCGCGCCGTGAACGACGACGACCTGCCCAACGCGGTCAGCGAGTCGATCATCGCGGGCATCTCGCACCCGAGCCAGAAGGAGCTGCTCGCGCCGTACGTCGAGCGCTACTTCGCCGACGTGAAGGGCGTGTGGGACCGCCGCTCGTCCGAGCGCGCGCAGTCGATGGTCGTGGGCATGTTCCCGGCCTGGTCGATCGCGAAGTCCACTGTGGAGGCCGCTGACGCGTGGCTGGCGGACGAGCACCCGCCCGCGCTGCGCCGGTTGGTGTCCGAGGGCCGTGCGGGCATCGTGCGCGCGTTGGCCGCGCAGGAGTTCGACCGCTCCTGAAATCGTTTGGCGGGTGAGCCCCGTGCCGCTTCGATGGCGGCACGGGGCTTTCCCGTCTGTTGGGGGTGTGTGGGTGTTGGTACGACAGGCCGGCGAACGCGACACGGCGGCGCTGACGACGTTGCGACGGGCATGGTCGGAAGAGGAGGCGGGCGGTCCGCTCGACGACGCTGACTTCGACGAGCGCTTCGCCCAGTGGTGCACCGCGGAAGCGCCACGCCGGACGACGTTCGTAGCCGAGATCGACGGCGAGGCGGTGGGCATGGTGAACCTCGCCCTGTTCGAGCGGATGCCCCGGCCAGGCAGGCCGGCCGGTCGATGGGCATACCTGGGCAACGCGTTCGTGCTCGCCGCCCATCGCGATCGCGGCATCGGCACCACCCTGCTCGACGCGGCCGTCGCGCACGCACGTACCCGCAACTGCGCCCGCGTCGTCCTGTCACCCAGCGAACGCTCGGTGCGGTTCTACCAGCGAGCAGGCTTCAGTCCGGCCACCATGCTCCTGGCCCGCGTCCTCGACGCGTCCGACCCCGAGGGAGAAGCATGATCGACGAACTGGCCGAGCGCTGGCACCGCGGCTGGATCGCCGCCGACGGGCTGACCTCCGAACGCCGTGACGGCCGGCTGGTCGTGCACGTGAACCGGTCGCGCCGGAAGTTCGAGTGGATCGTCACCGGCTCCGACGACGTCGCCGCGGCGGCCGCGGTCGTGGCCGCCACCACCGAACCGAACTGGCTGAGCGTGCTGTCCGACGCGTCGGAGGACGTCACCGCGGCCGTCGAGGCGGCCGGGCTGGTCGTGGCACGGCCGGACGAGACGTTCATGCGGCGCGCGCTGGCCGACCACCCGGTGGCCGCACCGCCGGCGGGCTACGCGGTCGAGGTGACGCGCGGGCCGGTCATCGGTGTGCGGGTGCTGCGGGACGGCGAACAGACCGCGAGCGGGCTGATGGCCGTGGTCGGCGAGGACGCCGTGGCGCACCGGATCGAGACCGCGGAGGCACACCGCCGGCGCGGGCTCGGCAGCGTCGTGATGGGCGCGCTGGCCCGTGAGGCGGTGGACGCCGGGGCGAAGACCGGGCTGCTGTTCTCGTCGGCTGAGGGCGTGCACCTGTACAGCCGGCTCGGCTGGGAGCGGATCTGCGGGCTCGTGGTCTCGCGCAACGACGTCAGCGCGTAGAAAACGCCCCCGGTGCGGCACCGGGGGCGTTCGAAAGCACGTGGGTCAGGACCGCGGTGCGTGGCCCGCCTGGTCGGTGAGCATGCGCAGGCCCGAGATCAGGCCGCCCGCGAGGTCGCCCTCCTTGAAGGACGCCACCATGCTCATCACCGCGAGCTTGGCGCCGCGGTCGGCGAGACGGCGGTGCGACTCCTCGCCGGTCACGATCTCGACGACGCGCTCACCCGGCGACACGGCCACGAGGACGTGGTGCGACGGGCGGTCGGTGGAGCCGTGCAGCTCCTCCGCGCGCTCACGGGAGGACGAGCCGAGCTCGCCCAGGTACACGCTGAAGTCGAGGCCGGTGGTGCGGCTGGACAGCGTCAGCGCCTCGTCCAGCTGCGCGAGCTGGGTCGGCGTGAACGGCAGCTCCGGCGCGTGCGGCTCGTACATCTTCGCCGCGGACACCCGGCCGCTGTTGGTCACGACGGCTCCGAGCGGCAGCGTCGCCGGGTCGACGGCCTCGATCGCCTTACCAGTTGCCACGGGCACCTCCCTTGGCGCTCGAACCCGAGGCAGCGGGCTCGGCGGCGCTGTGGTGGTCCGCGCTCAACCCGGCCGGGTTCGCGCTCCACCACACCGGGGCGTAGCCCCACTCCTGGCCGGGCCGGTACCGGGGAATCCGGGTGGCCTTTGGCCTCACCGTCAGCAGCGTGATCACGCCGTAGATCGCCAGCGGGATCAGCGCGAAGACGAGAACGGTCTCCACGATGGTCACGGCGGGTACGGTAGCCGAACTCAGCCGCGCGCGAGCGGCCGGGCCAGCAAGATCGCGGCGAGTCCCACGATCGAGCCCGCCACGACGTAGACCGTCCCGAGCGACGTCGCCGACGCGAGCGGCCCGGCGAGACCCGCCCCCAGCGGCGCCAGACCCCAGGCGAGCACGCGGTAGGCGCTCGTCACGCGACCCATCATCGGCCCTGGTGTGAGCCGTTGCCGCCGGGTCGCGGACAGCACGTTCCAGCCCGCCGACGCCAGCCCGAACAGCAGGCACGCGAGCAGCGCGACCACCAGCCGGGGTACGAGACCGAACACCGCGAACGCGGTCCCGAGCAACGCCAGGAAACCGACCATCACCCGGCCGGCGCCCCACCGGGACGCGAGCCGCGGTGACAGCCAGGCGCCTAGCAGAGCACCGGCCGCCATGCACACGACGAGCGCCGGAACCACCGGTTCGGCGAGGCCGAGTACCTGGATGGAGTAGAGCGCCAGAACGGCGTTGACCGCCGCCGCGCAGAAAGCTGTGATTGCAACGGCAACTACCAGTGACCGCAGGCCCGGCGTGCGCACCAGGAACCGCGCCCCCTCCAGCAGCTGCCCGCGAAGATCACCGCGGGACCGGCGGGAGGCGACGTCCGGTACCCGGGACACCAGCACCGCGGAGATCACGAACGACGCCGCGTCGAGCGCGAAGCAGGCGGCCGGTTCCCACCAGAACAGCACCGCCGCGGCCAGCGGACCGGCGAGGTCCATGCCGACCGTCTCGATCGCGACGAACCGGCCGTTCGCGGCCTCCAGGTCGCCCGGACCCGCCAGTTCGACGAGCAGCACCTGCGACGCCGAGTCCGCGAACGTCTCGGCGGAGGTCAGCACGAAAGCCGTGGCGCACAAGACGACGACCGTCGCGTGTCCGGTGTGGACCGCCAGCGCGAGCGATCCGGTCACCCCGGCGCGCACCCAGTGGGCCACGACGACCACGGTTCTCGGTCTCCACCGGTCGACCAGGGCGCCCGCCGGCAGCGCGACGAGCAGCCAGGGCAGCGTGAGGGCGACGGCGACAGCGGACACCGCGAGCGGACTGCGGGTGGTGGCGGCCGTGAACAGGGGCAGCGCGACCACGCGCACGCCGTCGCCGACGAGCGACACGGCCCAGGCGGCGGTGAGAGCCCGGAATCCCCGCCCGTGCAGGCCTTTTGCGGTGTGACGCATGTCATGTTCCATCGAAATGGACACTACAGAGCGTGTCCACACCGGCCAGTGAGGGCAATGAGCGCTCTCGTGCGGCGCAGTGGTTACGCCCGGTCAGACCTCACCCGGTCGGAGGCGAACGGGTGCCGGTTTGGGGTCTTGTTCCCGGAACATCCACCTCCTAGCTTTTCACCTATACGGGTCTTGCGCACCCGCCCCGAACGAGTTGGAGGACACAAAATGTTCACGATCACCCGCCCCCAGGCCGTGACCTTCACTCTTCCGAGCTACAAGGACGGTTCGGTGCGTATTACTGCCAGTGACTCCGTCCGGATCACGCGGGACGACTCCGTTCGGATCACGGCCCGCGATTCGGTGCGGATCACGGCGTCCGACTCGGTGCGCATCACCATGGCGGACTCGGTCCGCATCACGGCGAGCGATTCGGTCAGGATCACGATGACCGACTCGGTGCGCATCACGGCGCGTGAGGACTCCGTCCGGATCACCGCGCACGACGACTCGGTCAGGATCACGGCGCGTGAGGACTCCGTGCGCATCACGATGGACGACAGCGTCCGCATCACCGCTGAGGACGACTCGGTCCGCATCACGATGGACGACTCCGTGCGCATCACCGCGCACGACGACTCGGTGCGCATCACCGCGCACGACGACAGCGTCCGCATCACGGCCCGGCGCGACGACAGCGTCCGCATCACGGCGCACGACGACTCCGTGCGCATCACCGCACGTCGGGACGACTTCTCCCTCGCGGCCTGACCCGCCCGCGAAGCGGCAGATCAGGCCGCGGGTTCACCCAGGTACGGCAACCACTGCGGATCAGCCTCGGCCACGCCGGCGAGCAGCCGCCAGTGCGGGCCACGCGGCGCCGCGGGAACGACGCGCAGCCGCCAGCCCAGTTCGGACAGCAGCTTGTCCGCCTTCCGGTGGTTGCACTTCGCACAGCAGGCGACGCAGTTGGTCCAGGTGTGAGGTCCGCCACGCGAGCGCGGCACGACGTGGTCGATCGTCTCGGCCCGCCCGCCGCAGTAGGCGCAGCGGTAACGGTCGCGGTGCATGAGCCCGGCACGGGTCATCGGCACGCGGCCGCGGTAAGGAACGCGCACGTAGGAGCTCAGCCGGATCACGGACGGCACGAGCACCTCGGACTTCGACGAGTGCAGCACCAGCCCTGAGGCGTCCCCGTGCACGACCTCGGCTTTGCCGCACACCACCAGCACGACCGCCCGGCGCAGCGACAAGGCTGTGAGCGGCTCGAACGTGGCGTTCAGCAGTAGGACCTTGCGTCTTCCCCAGGGGAAAACCACCGGCGTCTGACCGGAACCTCCCCCGTCTCGATCCCCATCCGGCACCGCCCTCAGCTCGGGCTGATTCCGGCATGGGGGGACCGTCGGCGCCGGCTCGCCTGACAGCGAGGCGCCGATAGGGGTCGGTTGTCGGTCTGGCACGCGACCACCTCCACCGGGTCAGCCCTAGGAGACCACACTTACCAGGAAAAAATCACGTGTGATAAGTGACGCGTCATGGATGTGTGATCAAACCCGTGGTGAACCCGCGCCCCAACGGGAATGGTTTTCAACAGCCGCTACCCTTGCCAAGGTGACAGAAGCACCTTCCGCACCACTGCCTGCGACGATCACCTACCCGGTCGCCGAGCGCCTGGACCTCGCCGAGCAGCTCCACGGCCACACCGTCGCCGACCCGTACCGCTGGCTCGAGGACACGGCGGACCCCCGCACCGAGGAGTGGTCACGGGCGCAGGACGTGCTCGCCCGCTCCTGGCTGGACGCGATGCCCGGCCGCGAGCGCCTCGACGGCAGGTTGAAGGAGCTGATGCGCACGGGGTCGGTGTCCACGCCGACCTGGCGCGCGGGCAGGGCGTTCTTCACCCGGCGCGGTCCCGAGCAGGACCACCCCGTCGTCGTGGTGCGCGAGACCGACGGCACGGAACGCGTGCTGCTCGACGTCAGCGTCCTCGACCCGTCCGGCAGGACCACCCTGGACAGCTGGTCCCCCAGCCTCGAGGGAACGCGGCTGGCCTACCAGGTGTCCGTCGGCGGCAACGAGCACTCGCTGCTGCACGTCGTCGACGTCGAGACCGGCGAGCTCGTCGAGGGCCCGATCGACCGCTGCCGCTACTCCGCGATCGGCTGGCTGCCCGGCGGCGAGGAGTTCTTCTACGTCCGCCAGCTCGACCCGGCACTGCTGCCCGAGGACGAGAAGCTGTTCCACCGCCGCGTGTGGCGCCACCGCGTCGGCACGAACCCGGACGCGGACGACGTCAACGTGCACGGCGACGGCCAGGCGCACACCTTCTACTACACGCTGACCCTGTCGCACGACGGCCGCTGGCTGGTCGTGAGCGGTGCGCCCAGCACGATGAAGCACGACTCCGTGTGGATCGCGGACCTGCACGGCGACGCCGCGCTCACGCCCGTGATCCTGTCCGACGCCGGCGTGCAGTGCTCGGCGTCGGTCGCCCGTGACGGCAGGCTCTACCTGCACACCAACCACGGCGCGCCCCGGCAGCGCCTCTGCGTCGCCGACCCCGCGAACCCCACCGAGTGGACCGAGCTCATCGCCGAGGAGCCGGACTCGGTGCTCGACGGCGTGCGCTGGCTCAACGGCGACCTCGTGGTGCTGCGGACCCGCCACGCGGTGTCCGAACTGCACCTGCACGACGCCACGACCGGCGCGCACAAGCGCGAGATCCCGCTGCCCGGCACGGGGTCGCTGCACGGCATGTCCGTCGTGGACGCCCACACCGGCCACGACCAGGACACCCTGTGGTTCGGGTGGACGGACTTCGTCACGCCGCAGTCGGTGTACCGGTTCTCCACGTCCACCGGCGAGACCGTGCTGCACGAGGCCGCTCCCGGCCGGGTCGAGCTGCCCGCCGTGACGACGCAGCAGGTCGCCTACGCGTCCAAGGACGGCACGACCGTCCACATGTTCGTGGTCAGCGGCGAGCAGAAGCCCGACCTGCCCCGTCCCGCGCTGCTCACCGGCTACGGCGGCTTCGCGATCGGCCGCGGCCCCGGTTACAGCGCGACCACGCTGGCCTGGGTCGAGGCGGGCGGCGTGTGGGTGCACGTGTCGCTGCGCGGTGGCGACGAGGAGGGCGAGGACTGGCACGTCGCCGGCATGCGCGGCAACAAGCAGAACGTGTTCGACGACTTCCACGCCGCGGCGGAGCGCCTGGTCCGCGACGGCTGGACCACGCCGCAGCAGCTGGCGATCATGGGAGGCTCCAACGGCGGCCTGCTCGTCGGCGCCGCGCTCACCCAGCGCCCCGACCTCTACGCCGCCGTGGTGTGCTCAGCGCCACTGCTCGACATGGTGCGGTACGAGAAGTTCCTGCTCGGACGGCTGTGGGCCGACGAGTACGGCAGCGCAAGCGTTTCCGAGGAGCTGGGCTGGCTGCTCTCCTACTCGCCTTATCACCAAGTGGTAACGGACGTTGAGTACCCTTCCGTGTTGTTCACGGTGTTCGAGTCGGACTCCCGCGTGGATCCCAACCACGCCAGGAAGATGTGCGCTGCCCTGCAGCACGCGTCGGCGAGTGATCCGACCAAGCACCCCGTGCTGATCCGCCGCGAGACCGAGGTGGGTCACGCGGGCCGGTCCGTCAGCCGGACGGTGTCTCTCGCCGTGGACCAGCTGACGTTTCTAGCGAATGCCACCGGCATGGAGTTGTAGGAGGGCACGACCACGTGACGAGTCCCGTGGATGACGTCGCCAACAAAACCGCGCAGGCGGTGGGCTTCTTCGAGAAGTACGGCCCGATGATCCTCGCGGGCGCGATCAAGATCGTCGTGATCCTGATCGCCGCCTTCGTGCTGCGGGCCGTACTCCGCAAGATCATCGACCGCATCACCATCCCCGGCAAGGAAGGCAAGAAGCCGGGACTGCTCAAACCGCTGCGGGAACGCGCTCCGCAGGCGCTCGGGAACCTCATCTCCGAACGCCGCGAGCAGCGCGCCCGCACGATCGGCTCGGTGCTGAAGTCGATCGTCACGATCCTGATCTTCGGAATCGCGTTCCTGGAGATCATGATCGTGGTCGGGCTGGACATCACGCCCGTGCTGACCTCGGCGGGCATCCTGGGCGTCGCGATCGGCTTCGGCGCCCAGAACCTGGTGAAGGACTTCCTGTCCGGCATGTTCATGCTGCTGGAGGACCAGTACGGCGTGGGCGACGTCGTGGACCTGGGCCCGTCGATCACCGGCACCGTCGAGGCGGTCGCCCTGCGCACCACCACGATCCGCGACACCGGCGGCACCGTCTGGTACGTGCGCAACGGCGAGATCCTGCGCGTCGGCAACTCGTCGCAGGGCTTCGCGGTCGCGGTCGTCGACCTGCCGCTGAGCTACGGCGCGAACCTCGCCGAGGCGACCGGGGTGCTGGAGCGCCGGGCCGCCCAGGTGGCCGAGAAGGAACCGCTGAAGTCGGACATCACGGCCAAGCCCGACGTGCTGGGCGTGGAGAAGTTCACGCCGGAGGGCATCACCCTGCGGGTCACCGTGAAGACGCGACCCGGCCGCCAATGGGCGGTGCAGCGCAACCTCCGCGCGCAGCTCATGCCCGCGCTGGAAGAGGCCGGGTTCACCGCGAAGTAGTTTCAAACCAGGCTGCCGGGTGAGTTGGAACACCTATTCGAGTCCACGATCACCCGGCGTCCTGGCCACCCCGCCGCTTATGGCGAACCCAACAACGGGGTCGCCTGCACGCCGCGACTCGCGTGAGTCAGGATGGACGTGTGGGAAACCCCGTGAGCTTCTTCGAACAGGTCGGTGGCGAGGAGACGTTCCACCGCGTCGTCGCGCGCTTCTACCAAGAGGTGAAGTCCGACGAGGTCCTCCGCCCCCTGTACCCGGAAGAGGACCTCGGACCTGCGGAGGAGCGGCTGCGGCTGTTCCTGGTGCAGTACTGGGGCGGTCCCCACACCTACTCGGACAACCGGGGCCACCCGAGGCTGCGGATGCGGCACGTGCCGTTCAAGATCGGTCCGATCGAGCGTGACGCGTGGCTGCGCTGCATGAGGATCGCCGTCGACGAAGCCGGTCTGGACGAGGCCCACCGCAAGCAGCTCTGGGACTACATGGAGATGGCCGCGAACAGCTTGATGAACAGCTGGTCCTGACCGCCCATCACCCGTTCGGGTCCTTTGGCAGCGAGACGAATGGCAGGATGACCCCTCGTGCGACGATCCTCCGACCTCACCCCTGAGATCGCCGAAGAGGCCGCCTGGTGGCGTGACTCAGTCTTCTACCAGGTGTACGTGCGCTCCTTCGCCGACTCCAACGGCGACGGAGTCGGCGACCTCGACGGCATCAGGTCCCGCCTCGGCTACCTGGAGCTGCTCGGGGTCGACGCCCTCTGGCTCACCCCGTTCTACCGCTCGCCGATGGCCGACCACGGCTACGACGTGGCCGACCCGCGCGACGTCGACCCGATGTTCGGCGACCTGGCCGCGTTCGACCGGCTGGTGGCGGACGCGCACGAGCACAACATCCGGGTGACCGTCGACCTGGTCCCGAACCACACGAGCGACCTGCACGAGTGGTTCCAGGAGGCGCTGCAGGCCGGCCCCGGCAGCATGGAGCGGTCCCGCTACATCTTCCGCGAGGGCCGCGGCTTCGACGGCTCGCAGCCGCCGAACAACTGGGTGTCCGTCTTCGGCGGCCCCGCCTGGACCCGCGTGCCCGACGGCCAGTGGTACCTGCACCTGTTCGCGCCCGAGCAGCCCGACCTCAACTGGGAGCACCCGGAGGTCCGCGCCGACCTGGAGCACACGCTGCGGTTCTGGCTGGACCGCGGCGTCGACGGCTTCCGCATCGACGTGGCGCACGGCATGGCCAAGCCCGAGGGCCTGCCGGACATGGAGATCCGCACGCAGGTCCCCGGCGTGCTGTCCGACGATGTGCACGACCCGCGGTTCGACAACGACGGCGTGCACGAGATCCACCGCATGATCCGCAAGGTCATGGACGGCTACCCCGGCACCATGGCCGTCGGCGAGATCTGGGTGAAGGACGACGAGCGCTTCGCCGCCTACGTCCGCCCCGACGAGCTGCACCTGGGCTTCAACTTCCGGCTGGTCGAGGCGGGCTTCGACGCCGACGCCGTCCGTTCGGCGATCGAGCACTCCCTCGGCGCCGTGGCGCTGTCCGGCACCCCCGCCGCGTGGACGCTGTCCAACCACGACGTGGTGCGGCACGTGACCCGCTACGGCGGCGGCGCGCTGGGCGAGCAGCGGGCGCGCGCGATGGCGTTGGTCGAGCTGGCCCTGCCCGGCGTGGTCTACCTCTACAACGGCGAGGAGCTCGGCCTGCCGAACGTGGAGCTGCCCGACTGGGCGCTGCAGGACCCGACGTGGGAGCGGTCCGGCCACACCGAGCGCGGCCGCGACGGCTGCCGCGTGCCGATCCCGTGGGAGGGCACCTCGCCCCCGTTCGGCTTCTCGACGTCGGGCACCACCTGGCTGCCGCAGCCCAACGAGTGGGACCACCTGACGGCCGAGGCGCAGCTGGAGGACCCGGGCTCGATGCTCTCGCTGTACCGCGAGGCGCTCGAGCACCGGAAGTCCAACGCGTCGTTCGCCGGCACCGAGCTGGAGTGGTACGGCGCCCCGGCGGGCTGCTTCGCGTTCCGGCGCAAGGGCGGCGGGCTGATCTGCGCGCTCAACACGTCCGGTGCGTCCGTGCCGCTGCCGCCCGGCCAGGTGCTGCTGTCGTCCGGTCCGATGGACGGCGACCAGCTGCCGCCCGACACGGCCGTCTGGCTGGTCTGACGCGTCGCTGCGGGCGTGCCCGTCACGCCCGCAGCTTCTGCTCCGCCACCAGCAGCACGCCGAACACCAGCACCAGCGCAGCGACCTGCGCGATCGCGAGCCATAACCCGATCGGCACGGTCGCCAGCGCCGCGACGGCCGCGATGACCCGGTAGGTGTTGCTCCCGATCTTCAGGCGGTAGCGGAAGTAGATCTCGCCGACCAGGAAGATCGCCGCCCCGCCGCCCAGCGCCAGCGCGCCGCTCAGGTACAGGTGCTCGGTGGCGTGGCCGATGGTCTTCTTCACGCCGACGGCCACGACGACGACGCCCAGCAGGATCGGCGCGTGCGCCCAGCCGAACGCGGAGAGGGCCGCACTGGCCCGTTCCGGCACGGACATGGCGGCGAGGCTGTGCTCGGCACGCAGGTCCTGCTCCTGGCCGAAGTAGCACCACCAGAGCGCGTAGACGAGCGCCAGGCCCAGCAGCGCGGCGACGACGAGCTGCAGGCTCAACGGCAGGCCCGCGGCGCCGATGCCGATCGCGATGATCGACTCGCCGAGCGCCACGATGACCACGAGCCCGTGCCGTTCGACGAAGTGCGCCGACCGGATCCGGAACTCGCCGTGCCGCCGGTTCACGTACGGCGAGACGACCATGAGCACCACGGCCGCCGTCCAGGCGACCGCCCGTGCCACCGGCGGCAGGAACCCGCCGGCGAACACCAGGCCCGCCGAGCCGAGGTTGAACGGCGCCAGCCGCGCCATCGCCGCCGCGGAACCCGGTCCGCCCGCGGAGATGAACAGCCCGGAGTGCACCAGGTTCACGATCAGGTAGCCGATGCCGAACGCGATCCCGGCGGCGCCGAAGGCGTTGGGGATCGCGAGCGCGATGACGAGGAACCCGCCCATGCCGGCCATGAGCAGCAACCGCCGCCCCGTGGTCGTCGGCGGGACGGCGTTGGTGAGCCAGACGTACCCGAAGTACATCCACAGGATCACGAACAGCATGATCACGACCTGCGCGAACCCGAGCGGCGACGTGTCGTCGGCCAGCGTGCGGGTCAGCTGCGTGATGGTGAAGACGAAGACCAGGTCGAAGAAGAGCTCCAGCGTCGAGACGCGGTACTCGGTCTCTTCACGCACCTCGTGCGTTTCGGCGGACACGCGCGACATGGTGCCACGCGCATCCGCCTGTGGCGCAGGGTTTTCCCGTACAGCGAACCTGCACCTAACTCCAGGTTCAGACGATCAGCGGCAGCATCGAGTGCCGGCGGCGCACCACCGCGCCGAACTTCGCGTCGATCCGCAGCCACGAGTCGGTCGCCGTGACGCGCACGTCGCCGCCCTCGCCCAGGAAACCCATGCCCGACAACGCGAAGAGGCACCGCAGCGGGATCTTCACGTCTAACCCGGACCCGGTGACGGTCAGCACCGTCTGGTCGAGCAGCGACGCCGGCGGCGTGCCCTGCGGGCCGGTGTTCTCCCGCGCGACCTCGACACCCTCGTCCGCGATGTCCGACACGACCTCGACGGGCAGGTGGTCGACGAGCAGCCAGCCCTCGGCGGGAGGCAGCGCCGACCGCCACATCAGGTCCTTGGCGGGACCGGGGTCGATCCGTTCGTCCCGCATGACCGCGAGGCCGGTCAGCAGCTCGGACCCGGCCACCGTCACGTCGGCGGGATTCGCCTGTCCCGCAACGGTTCGCGTGGCGAGCGTGTCGAACGGCGTGGCGACCCACGCGTCCAGCAGCCGCTCGTCGCGGTTGCGCAGCCGCACGACGGTCTGCGCGTCCAGCCGCACCGCGCGGGCCGCGAACGCCCCCAGGTCGTCCCGCTCGGCCGCGTCGGCCAGCACCAGCTCAGGCACCACTACCCCCTGCCCGCCACCCGGCGAGAAAATCGCGCTCCGCGTCGGTCAGCCGCCGCGGTCGTGCCGTCGTCACGTTGTACGGCGCCATCAACGTCTCCGCCCGCGTGACCACGGGGCTGTCCTGCTCGCGGCCGACGCGCACCGCGTAGTCGAGCGTGAACGACGCGGACTTGAGCTCCCGCACCGACATCTCGACCACCACGTCGTCACCGGTGAACACGATCGGCGCGAGGTAGTCGACGACGAGCCTCGCCACGACCATGCCCTCGGCCATCTCCTTCACCCCGTGGCGGGCGGCCTCGGTGAAGAGCAGCTCGATGCGGGCCTCTTCCAGCAACGTCACCGTGTTCGCGTGGTTGACGTGGCCGAACGCATCCATGTCCGACCACCGCGGCCGCACATTAGTGACGAAGACACCCATGCACGGACCCTACCGCTCACGACCGCGCGAACCTTCACAGGACCTCCACACGGGACTATTGAAAGTCGATAGGCAGCTCTCGATACTCGATGCATGTCACGAGCACTGGTGATCTTCCTGCAGTCCCTGCTCGCCTTCGCGGTCCTCTGCGGGCTGTTCGCGCAGGTCGTGGTCATCCCGACGACGGCGGCGGACGAGGCGGAGCTGTTCCCGCCCTACGAGTCCGTGCGGGTCCCGTTCGTCGTGCTGGCGATCGTCTTCGTCCTCTGCCTCCAGGTCCTGGCGGTGGCGCTGGGGGCGATGCTGCAGAAGGCCGGCAGCGACGCGGTCTTCGAGCCCGGCGCGGTCACGTGGACCAACGTCGCCATCGGGGCCATCGCCTCCGGCGGCGTGGTGCTCGCCGTGCTGTTCCTCTACATCACGTTCGGCGACATCCCCTCGCCCACCGACGGCATGGAGGTCCTGGGCCTGTGGATGGGGGCGGCGGCGGGCACGGTCGCCGCGGCCGGGGTGGCGCTGCTGGTCGTCGTCGGACGTCACTGGCTGCGCCGGGCGATCGCACAGCGCGTGGAACTCGAGCAGATCGTCTGACGTTGGAAGGACAACGGGGCGCCGCGGAGGGGATTCCGCGGCGCCCCGTTCTGCGTCGTGTCGCTAGCGCACCATGCTCCGCACCTGACGCGCGGCGACGGAGAGGGTCGCGAGGTCCAGCTGGTGGACCCGGTTGATCTCCTCCAGCGCACCGCGCGAGCGGGCCAGGCGGGACGCGTTGGCCTGCTCCCACTTGCCGATCTTCTCGGTCGCCGTGTCGTCCTCGTCGCTCGCCCGCAGGACGTCGACGGAGATGGCCCGCAGCGACGAGTAGAAGTCGTCGCGCAGGGCCAGCCGCGCCAGCGCGTGCCAGCGGTTGCCGCGTTCCAGGCTCGTCACCGAGTCCAGCATGTGGTCGATGTCGAGGTGGTCGGACAGCGCGAAGTACAGCTCGGCCGTCTCGCGGTGCGTCCGCTCGGGACCCGCGCCGCCGGTCGGGCCGAACTCCCGCTCGGCCAGCTCGGCGATCTCGGTGACGTCGAGCAGGCCGTACATGTAGAGCAGCGCCGCGACCTTGCGCGCCAGCTCCGCGGGGACGCCCTGTTCGACGTACCGGTCCGCCTTGCCCGCGACCACGGCCAGTTCCTTGCCCTGCAACAGGTCGAAGGCGTACGGGCTGAGCTCCTCGACCACGCCGCGGAAGCGGTTGATCGTGGACCCCACCGCGAGCGGCTGCGGGCGGTTCGACAGCAGCCAGCGGGACGCGCGGTCGAGCAGGCGGCGGGTCTCCAGGACCATGTTGTCCTGGACCTCCGTCGGCACGACGTTGTCCAGCGCCTCGATCTCCCGCCAGATCGACGGCAGGTCGAAGACCTGGGTGACCACGGCGTACGCGCGGACCGCGTCGGTGGCCGACGCGCTCATCTCCTCGGCCAGCCGGAACGCGAAGGAGATGCCGCCGCCGTCGACGACCTCGTTCACCACGACGGTCGTGATGATCTGCCGCGCCAGCGGGTGGTTCGGGATGGCTGCGCCGAAGCGTTCGCGCAGCAGGCTCGGGAAGTAGTCCGGGAGCTTGCGGGTGAACGTGTCGATCGTCGGGATGTCGCTCGCGAGCAGCTCTTCCTTCAGCGTGAGCTTGGTGAACGCGAGCAGCGTGGCGAGCTCCGGCGAGGTGAGGCCCTCGCCGGCCTTCTCCAGCGCCTTGAACTCCGCCGCGCTCGGCATGGCCTCCAGCTTGCGGTTGAGCGCCCCGCGCGCCTCCAGGTCGGCCGTGAGGCGCGCGTGCACCGAGAGCATCGGAGCGGCGTGCGCCCGGCTGACGCCGAGGACGTTGTTCTGCGAGTAGTTGTCCGCCAGCACGAGCTCGCCGACCTCGTCGGTCATCTCGGCGAGGACCTCGTTGCGCTGCTGCTGCTCCACCGAGCCCTCGCGGACCAGGTGGTCCAGCAGGATCTTGATGTTGACCTCGTGGTCGGAGCAGTCGACACCGGCGGAGTTGTCGAGCGCGTCGGTGTTGACCTTGCCGCCGGCGCGCGCGAACTCGATGCGGCCGCGCTGGGTCAGGCCCAGGTTGCCGCCCTCGCCGACGACCTTGACGCGCAGCTCGGCGCCGTCGACGCGGATCGAGTCGTTGGCCTTGTCACCGACGTCGGCGTGCGACTCGGTCGACGCCTTGACGTAGGTGCCGATGCCGCCGTTCCAGAGCAGGTCGACCGGCGCGAGCAGGATCGCCTTCTTGAGCTCCTGCGGCGACAGCTTGACCACGCCCTCCGGCAGCCCCAGCGCGACGCGGGCCTGCTCGGAGACGGGGATCGACTTCGCCGAGAGCGGGAAGATGCCGCCGCCCTCGCTGATCAGCGAGCGGTCGTAGTCGTCCCACGACGAACGCGGGACGTTGAACAGCCGCACGCGCTCGGCGAACGAGCTCGCCGCCACCGGGCTCGGGTCGATGAAGATGTGCCGGTGGTCGAACGCGGCCACGAGCCGGATGTGCTCGGACAGCATCATGCCGTTGCCGAACACGTCACCGGACATGTCGCCGATGCCGACGACGGTGAACTCCTCGGTCTGCGTGTCCACGCCGAGCTCGCGGAACGAGCGCTTCACGCTCTCCCACGCGCCCTTGGCCGTGATGCCCATGGCCTTGTGGTCGTAGCCGATCGAGCCACCGGAGGCGAACGCGTCACCCAGCCAGAAGCCGTAGCTCTGGCTCACGCCGTTGGCGATGTCGGAGAACGTCGCGGTGCCCTTGTCCGCGGCGACGACCAGGTAGGTGTCGTCGGCGTCGTAGCGCACGACCTGCGGGGCGGGCACGACCTCGTTGTTGATCAGGTTGTCGGTGAGGTCGAGCAGGCCGGAGATGAACATCTTGTAGCAGGCGATGCCCTCGGACATGTTGTTCTCGCGGTCGATGCCGGGGTCGCCGGTGGGGGCGATCGGCTTCTTGACGACGAAGCCGCCCTTCGCGCCGACCGGCACGATCACCGCGTTCTTCACGGCCTGCGCCTTGACCAGGCCCAGCACCTCCGTGCGGAAGTCCTCGCGGCGGTCGGACCAGCGCAGGCCACCGCGCGCGACGCTGCCGAAGCGCAGGTGCACGCCCTCGACCCGCGGCGAGTACACGAAGATCTCGAACTTCGGCCGCGGCGCCGGCAGGTCCGGGACGGCCTGCGGGTCGAGCTTGACCGACAGGTACGGCCGGCCGTTGCCGTCGGCGTCGCGGAAGAAGTAGTTCGTCCGCAGCGTGGCGTTGATCAGCGAGAGCAGGCTGCGCAGGATGCGGTCCGCGTCGAGGCTCGTGACGTCGTCGATCAGCTTGCCGATCTCGACGACCATCGTCTCGGTGCGGTCGGTCCGCGTGGCGTCGTCCAAGCGCGGGTCGAACCGGGCCTCGAACAGCGCCACCAGCGCGATCGCCACGCTCGTGTGGCCGAGCACCGCGTCCTCGATGTAGTCCTGCGAGTACGGCGTGCCCGCCTGCCGCAGGTACTTCGCGTACGCGCGCAGCATCGCGGCCTGCTGCCAGGTGAGCCCGGCCTGCAGCACCAGCGAGTTGAACCGGTCGACCTCGGCCTCACCGCGCCAGACGGCGGCGAACGCGTCCTGGAACCGCACCCGCACGTTGTCGAGGTCGGCCTCGGACAGCTGGGCGAGGGCGGCCTTGTCGATGCGCAGGCCGAAGTCGTAGATCCAGCACTGCACGCCGTCCTCGCGCGCGATCTCGTACGGCCGCTCGTCGACCACGATCACGCCCATGCGCTGCAGCATCGGCAGCACGTCGGACAGCGTGATGCCCGCGCCGGTCACGAAGATCTTGAACCGGCGCTCGCCCGGCTCGGCGTCCTCCGGCACGTAGAAGACCATGTCGAGGTCGCCCTCGGCGAGCTTCTCGATGCGCCGGTAGTCCTCCAGGCCCGTGGCGGCCGCGAAGTCCTCCTTGTAGGCCTCCGGGAACACCGCGGCGAACCGCTGGCCCTGCTCGGTGGCCGACTCGGCGCCCGGGTCGTCGCCCCCGACGGCCTCGACCATGCGGTCGTCCCAGCTGCGGACGGCCTCGGCGAGCTTCGCCTGGATCGCGTGGACGTCCGGCTCCAGCGTGCGCGCCGGGTCCGTGTGGACCGTGAAGTGCACGCGGGCCAGCGCGGACTCGCCGATGCGCGCGCTGTACTCGAGGTTGAGGCCGCCGAGCTCGGCGAGCAGCACCTCCTGCATCGCGAGGCGGCTCGTCGTCGTGTAGCGGTCGCGCGGCAGGTAGACCAGGCACGAGAAGAAGCGGCCGTACGGGTCGCGGCGCAGGAACAGCCGCAGCCGCCGCCGTTCCGCGAGCGCGATGACGCCCGTCGTCGTCTGGTAGAGCGTCTCCGCGTCCACCGAGAACAGCTCGGTGCGCGGGTAGTTCTGGATCACCTCGAGCATCCGCTGGCCCGAGTAGGACTGCAGCGGGAAGCCGGCGCGGTGGATGACCTCGCGCACGCGGCGCTCGATCACCGGGATGTCGAGCACGTCCTCGTGCAGCGCCGTGGTGCTGAAGATGCCGAGGAAGCGGTGCTCGCCGGAGACGCCGCCCTCGCCGTCGAACGTCTTCACGCCCACGTAGAAGGGGTAGACGCTGCGGTGCACGCTGCTCTGCGCGCTCGCCTGGGTCAGCACGAGCAGCTCGGTGCTGAGCGCCTGGGCGCCGTTGTCCGGCCCGGCGGTGAGGCTGCGGGCGGCGAGGCTGTCCTGGCGCAGCACGCCGAGGCCGCTCGCGAGCACGGCCCGCAGCGCGGGTTCGCCGTCCTCGCGGACCAGCTCGTACTGCCGGTAGCCCATGAACGTGAAGTGCCCGTCCGCGAGCCACTGCAGCAGCTTCGCGCCGTCCGTGGTGGCCTCGGACGAGTCCTTCTCGAGCTCGTCGGCCAGCTGCAGCGCCGTGGCGACCATGCGGTCGGTGTCCTCGACGACCTCGCGGACGTCGTTCAGCACCGCCAGCAGCCGGGTCTCGAGCTCGCGGGCCCGATCGGGGTCGGTGATGTGGTCGACCTCGATGTTCATCCACGACTCGGCCAGCGCGTCGGCGGGCGGGTCGGCGGGGTCGGCGGTCGGCAGCACCTCGGTGCGCTCGCCGGTCACCGGGTCGCGGCGCACGACGACGATCGGGTGCACGACGCGCTGGACCTGCACGCCACCGCGGGTGAGCTCGGACGCGACCGAGTCCACGAGGTAGGGCATGTCGTCCGTCACGACCTGCACGACGGTGACAGGGCACTGCCACCCGTCGGCGCTGCGCGTCGGGTTCAGGATGCGCACCGCGGCGCGTCCGGGGACGCGGCTCTCGGCGAGCTGGTAGTTCGACCGCACCGCTCCGACCAGGTCCACCGGGTCGTCGTCGTTGACTTCCTCGGCGGGCACGTGGCGGTAGAAGAGGCGGATCAGGTCAGCGAGTTCCGGTGCATTGGCGGCGGCCCGTTCGATCAGCTCGTCACGGACCTGCTCAGGACTGGCCGTTCGACTGCCGTCGGCCGCGGTGGGTACCGCGGGGACGTCGTCGGTTCGGGTCGGGGCTCCAGTCGAGGTCATCTTCAGGCGACTCCACGCTATCCGGCACCTCTGTGTGCCGGGTCCGCCCCCACCCTAGATGGGATGGCGGCCGTCACCGGACACGGGAGGGGCACTGACGGACCACTGAATCGAGGGCTGAATCGAGTCACTTCATCAGTGGCGGCAACAGGTTCCGCATCGTGGACGCGGCCGGACACCGGCGGCCCCGCGGAGGCGGGCGGCACCGGAAGTTCAGCCGATCCGTGGCACACAACCGATCAGGGGCCCGGCGTCGTGGCGACCGCCGGACCGTGCACAACTCCTACCCGCCCGCCGCCGGCGGGTCACTCGCCGGCGGACGGGTTGGGCAAGGCTTGAGGTGTGGCGCTGGACACCCTCAGACGCCCGGCAGCGTCCAGCCGGGTGGCCCGTCGAAGCGCACCGGACGAATCGGACCGGTGGTCTCGTTGTCCGTCGCGGGCGCCACCGGGACGATCGGGCCGGTCTTCTCCTGGTCGGTCTCCGGTGGCGGGGACGACGGGACGGGCTCGGGAGCGGTCTGCTGCCCCGCGGTCGCCGCGGGGCCGAAGTGCTCCGACAGGACGTACGGCTTGTGCTGCGCGCCGAACTGGCTCGCGCCGAAGTAGAAGTCCGCCGACGGCGGCGCGGAGCCGAACGGGTCGCTCGCCCGGAACGGGGAGTCGACGCTCACCGGCTGCCCCGCCTGCGGTTCCGTCGCCGGCACCTGCTGCGCGGGCTGCGGCTGCTGCGCCGGGGGCACCTCGACGCCGGACTCCGGGGTGACGGCGTCCGGGTCCACGGCCGACCACTCCGGGACGCTGAGGTCCGCGGCGTCGACCTCCTCCTCGTCGGAACGGCGGCCCGTCTCGTAGGCGACCAGCGCTTCGGCGAGCAGGTCGGCCAGGCTCAGGTCGCTCGGCCTGCGCCTGCTGCTCGGCCTGCCGGTCCGCGAGCCGGTGTCACCGTTCGCCGCCGCGGCTTCGAGGTCGGCCGGTGCGGCAGGCGCCGCCGGGTCCGGCTGGCCGGCGGCCGGTGCGGGGACGTCCGACGGCGGGTCGGCCGGCACCGGCGTCCCGAACCCGGTCTGGGTGCCGAAGCCCTGCGTCCCGAACGTCTGCGTCCCGAAGCTCGTCTGGGTGCCGAACACCGGCGCCCCGCCGGCCTGCGGCTCGGCGGCCTGCTGGTCCGGTGCCGGGGCCAGGCGCACCGGAACCGTCGGCACGTCGGCCGGGTCGTCGTCCACGTCCGCGGAGCTCAGGAAGCTCGTCGACATCAGGTCCGGCCGCGGCGGCCGCGGGATCTCGTCCGGCACCGGCACCGGCGGCATCGGGTCCGGGATCGGCGGGGCGGGCGGCAGCGGCAGGTGTTCCGGCTGGGGCGCGGGTTCCGGCTCCGGGAGCGCCTCCGGTTCCGGAGCGGGGACGGAGGCGACCGGCCTCGGCTTCGGGGTGCTGAAGTCCAGCGAGCTGAAGTCGAGGTCGGGGAGCTTGCGCTCGTCCGGGTCGGGCACCGCGGGGAACCCCTCCGCGGGGGTGTGCAGCGGGTAGGCGGGCTCGTCGAGGTGGGGCCCGAAGTCGGGTGCCGCCGGCGGCCGTGCGAACGCCGCCGCCAGTCCCCCGCGACCGGGCTGCCCGGGCTGACCGGGCTGTCCGGGCAGGTCCGGCGACGCCGGGGTGCCCCGGTCGCCGAAGAGCCCACCGGCCGGGAGACCCTGCCGCGCCGGTGACTCGGTGTCCGGCGCGGCCGGAGCGCCGGACTGGCCCGGCGACGACTCGGCCTCCGCGGGACCGGAGGTTCCGGACCCGAGGTAGCTCGGCGGCGAGCCCGCGTCCGCGGAACCCCGCCCCGCCGCGGTGGCGAAGTAGCCGGGCGTCTGCTGTTCCTGGTCCGCGGTGGACTCCGCGGACGGGTCGTCCTGGCGCGGGCGGGACGGCGGCTCGACCCGCCACGACGGGGTCTCCTGCTCCGCACCGGCGTCACGGGCCCGGCGGCGGCCTCCCGCCCTCAGGCCCTGGGCCTTGAGCATGTCCAGCACGCTCTCGGACTGGTTCCCGGAGCCGTCCGCCCTGGCCGTCTCCTCGCGTTCCGCGGCCTGGCGGGCGACCTCCTGGTGGGCCGCCTCCTGCCGGGCCACGTCGCGGCGCACCGCCTCCAGGCGCGCGGCCTCCCGGCGCGCCGCTTCCTCGCGGGCGGCCTCCTGCCGGGCGGCTTCCTGCCTGGCCGCCACCTCGCGGGCGAACTCCTGGCGCACCGCCTCCTGGCGGGCCGCTTCCTGCCGGGCCGTCTCCTCGCGGAGGGCCTCCTGCCGCGCGGCTTCCGCACGGGCAGTCTCTTCGCGCAGGGCTTCCTGGCGGGCGGCCTCGGCACGAGCCGCTTCCTCGCGCAGGGCTTCCTGGCGGGCCGCCTCGGCACGGGCGGCTTCCTCGCGCAGGGCCTCCTGGCGCAGCGCTTCCTGACGCGCGGCCTCACGGGCCGCCTCCTCGCGGAGGGCTTCCTGCCGGGCCTCTTCCTCGCGGAGGGCCTCCTGACGGGCCGCTTCCTGGCGCGCGGCCTCCTCGCGAGCGGCCTCCTCCGCGGCCCTGGCTTCCCGCTCGGCCTCGGCGCGCTGCTCGGCGCGGGCCTGGCGTTCGGCCTCGATCTGGCGGCGGGCCTCCCGCTGCAGCTCCATGAGCTGCTGCTCGACCTTGCGCTTGCGCACCTGCTCGGGGCTCAGCTGCTCCTGCTCGGCCGGCGGCACCTGGTCGAGGGTCAGGGTCTGCTCGGCCGGCGGGACCTGGTCGGCGGACGGCGACCTGTCAGCGGACGGCGACGTGTCGCCGGGCACGGACCGCACCGCCGGCGGCTCGGCCGGTGGGGGCGGCTCGGAGGCGTCGGTGATGACGGGGATCTGCGCGATGGTGGTCGGTGTGTCGTCGCCGATCTCGCCTGCTGCCACTCGGGCGGCGCGGCGGCGGCCGCTGACCATGGCACCCGCGGAGGCGATCAGGCCGGACGCGGGGACGGTGCGGTCGGACGACGAGGGTGCTGGTGGCGGTTCCACGGGCTCCGAAGTCTTGTCTTCTGGTTCGCCGAACGGCTGGACCATGCGCCACCGGTCGGCGGCGTGTTGTCGCGCTGCGGACAAGCCTTCCACGGTCATGTCCTCAGCCGCGCGGCGGACCCGGTTTGCCGTGAGGCCATCGCCTTTGCGCACGTGGACGGGACGCCATTGGCGCAGCTGCTGCTTGAGCGCGGCGGGCAGCACGCCGTCGGTGGCGGTGGGCATGCCCTCGATCGGGCGGAGCAGGCTCGCCAGCTGCTGGTGCAGGTCGGCCGGCTGGCGGTGCACGCCGGAGAACTCGGCGGCCAGCCTCGCCCGCACCGCGTAGACGGCACGGGCACGACGGCGTTCGGCGGCGTGGGCCGACCGCAGGTCCGCGAGCGCGTCGGCCAGTTCGCCGGACACCTCGTGCACGTGCGCCAGCGCCAGCAGGCTTTCCGCGAGCAGGGAGTCGAGCTGGTGGCGTTCGGCGCTCGCCACGGCCTCGCGCAGCATCTCGCGGGCGAGCCCGACCCGGCCCGCCGGCAGGTGCACGCGCGTGGCCAGCGCCAGGCGCAGCCAGCCCGCCGTGGACGCCGACGGCGCCCGGACCGGGCGGTCGAGCAGCGGGGCACCGGCCTCGCTCGCGTCGAGCAGCCGGTTGGCGTCCATCAACGCCAGCACCAGCTCCAGCGTGAGCCGGCCGAAGCCCTGACCGCTGTCCGCCGCCGGGTCGGCGAACCTGCTGAGCAGGTCGAGCCCTTCGCGCGCCGCACCGATGGCGGCGGCGATGTCGCCCCACCGCCGGTGCTGCGCCGCCTGCACCGCGCGGATGTGGCCGCGCAGCAACAGGCGGGTGTCGTCGTCGAGCGTCGGGTCGGCGACGTGGAGCTGGTCGGCCTCGGCGAGTGCCCGCACGGCCTCGTCGCCGCGGCCGACCGTGACCAGGCACTCGCTGGCCTGCACCAGAGCAGAGGCCCGCAGCTCCGCGGGCACGTCCGGCGCCTCCAGCACGGGCAGCACGGCGGCGAACCCCGTCAGCGGCGCGCCCACGGACCGCGCGCACGCCGCGAGCTCGACCCGCAGCAGCCACGCCGTCTCGTGCTCACCGGCGGCCTCGGCCGCCTTCAGCGCGTCGATGGCCCGGTCGGCGACGCGGACTCCGCGGCCCACGCGGTTGCCCGCGAAGACCACCAGCGACTCCGCCCGCAGGCGGTCGGCTTCGTCGCGGCGGGCGGTGGCGAGCGCGAGTGCGCGCTCGCCGAGCACCAGAGCGAGCTCCGGTGCCCGCCAACGCAGCCGCCAGGCGGGCACGACCAGCGTGCTCACCTCGACGTCCGCCCGCGTCTCGCCCCTCGCCGCCACGACGTCGCCGTTGCCCTCTCAGTCCCGTGTCAGCTTGCGGTACGTGACACGGTGCGGCCGGGCGGCGTCGGCACCCAGGCGCTCGAGCTTGTTCTTCTCGTAGCCCTCGAAGTTGCCCTCGAACCAGTACCACTTCGACGGGTCCTCGTCCGTGCCCTCCCACGCGAGGATGTGCGTGGCGACGCGGTCGAGGAACCACCGGTCGTGGGAGATCACGACGGCGCAGCCGGGGAACTGCTCGAGAGCGTTCTCCAGCGAGCCCAGGGTCTCGACGTCCAGGTCGTTCGTCGGCTCGTCCAGCAGGATCAGGTTGCCGCCGAGCTTGAGCGTGAGCGCGAGGTTGAGGCGGTTGCGCTCACCACCGGACAGCACGCCCGCGGGCTTCTGCTGGTCGGGGCCCTTGAAGCCGAACGCGCTGACGTACGCGCGCGACGGCATCTCGACGTTGCCGACGTGGATGTAGTCGAGCCCGCCGGACACGACCTCCCACACGTTCTTCTTCGGGTCGATGCCGCCGCGGTTCTGGTCGACGTAGGACAGCAGGACCGTCTCGCCGACCTTCACGCCGCCGGCGTCCGGCTGCTCGAGACCGACGATGGTCTTGAACAGCGTCGTCTTGCCGACGCCGTTCGGGCCGATGACGCCGACGATGCCGTTGCGCGGCAACGTGAACGACAGCCCGTCGATCAGGACGCGCTCGCCGAAGCCCTTCTTCAGCTTGTCGACCTCGACCACGACGCTGCCCAGACGCGGGCCCGGCGGGATCTGGATCTCCTCGAAGTCGAGCTTGCGGGTCTTCTCGGCCTCGGCCGCCATCTCCTCGTAGCGGTCGAGTCGCGCCTTGGACTTGGCCTGGCGGGCCTTGGCGCCGGAGCGCACCCAGTCCAGCTCGTCCTTGAGGCGCTTCTGGAGCTTCTGGTCCTTCTTGCCCTGGACCGCGAGCCGCTCGGCCTTCTTCTCCAGGTAGGTGGAGTAGTTGCCCTCGTACGGGTGCGTGCGGCCGCGGTCGATCTCGAGGATCCACTCGGCCAGGTTGTCCAGGAAGTACCGGTCGTGGGTCACGGCGAGCACGGCGCCGGTGTACTGCGCGAGGTGCTGCTCCAGCCACAGGACGCTCTCCGCGTCCAGGTGGTTGGTGGGCTCGTCGAGCAGCAGCAGGTCGGGCTTGCTCAGCAGCAGCTTGCACAGCGCGACGCGGCGGCGCTCACCACCGGAGAGCTTGGTGACGTCGGCGTCCGGGGGCGGGCAGCGCAGGGCGTCCATCGCCTGCTCCAGCTGGGAGTCGAGGTCCCACGCGTCGGCGTGGTCGAGCTCCTCCTGGAGCTTGCCCATCTCCTCCATCAGCTCGTCTGAGTAGTCGGTCGCCATCAGCTCGGCGATCTCGTTGAAGCGGTCGAGCTTCACCTTGATCTCGCCCAGGCCCTCCTGGACGTTGCCGAGGACGGTCTTCTCCTCGTTGAGCGGCGGTTCCTGCTGCAGGATGCCCACGGTGTAACCGGGAGACAGGTACGCCTCGCCGTTGTTCGGCGTGTCCAACCCCGCCATGATCTTGAGCACGCTCGACTTGCCGGCGCCGTTGGGACCGACCACACCGATCTTCGCGCCGGGGTAGAACATGATCGTGACGTCATCGAGGATGACCTTGTCACCGTGCGCCTTGCGCACCTTTTTCATGGTGTAGATGAACTCGGCCATGGCGGCGATCGTAGAGCGGTGCCCAGAGGCTCCTGACCTCGGTCGCCGACTAGCAGGCGTCCACCCCCGGATCGAGCGTCACGCGACTCGGTGACCTGCTCGTTCCGTTCGAACGTGAACGACTCTCGGCGATCGGTCCTCGGCGGCTCCGACCTACGAGCTTCCCTCCTTCAAGTTTCGCAGTGCTCACATCTTCTCCGGCGGCACCGCCGGAACGGGGGGTTCCCGGATTTCCCGTGCGAGGTTGCGCCCGAACGGCGCAAAACCGGGTACGGCACCGGACTCAGAACGGCGCTGTGTGCGCCACCTGTTCCTCACCGGCCCGCGGTTCAACGACGGGAGCGGCCCCGAGTGACTGCACGCGGCTCAGATCCAGCCCGACGTGGAGCGCGTCCAGGTTGAGGGCGATCTTCTTCACGTCGTCCTTCTCGTAGTGCCGCAGGCGCAGCTTGCCCTGGACGATCACGGGATCACCCTTGGACAGCGTGGTCTTGACGCTGTCGGCGAGCTTGCGCCAGCACGAGACGCTGAGCCACAGCGTCTCGCCGTCCTCCCAGTCGCCGACCGCCGTGTTGTAGCGGCGCTCGGTCGAACCGAGGCGGAAGTACGCGTTGCTCCTGCCGTCCTCGCCGTGCTTGTACGAGACGTCGCTCGTCACGGTTCCAACGACCGTGACCACCGTGGAATTCCAGGACATCGGGTTCGCCTCCGGGGTTGAGGGGTGCCGGTCCAGCTTGGGCCGGAGGCGGGCGGCGGGGGCCGGGCGGAACAGGATCTGTGGATTACTCGCGGGTTGTGGACAGGTCGGGATCTTGCAGCCCCTCGGGCACCGGAATTGTCGGACCCGCGTGCTAGTGGCGCGCTCGAGTGAGCCCAGTGAGTGAGCGCCCACTCATTGACATGAGTGAGGACTCACTCATACAGTGGCGGACGTGTCAGAGGAACCACGCCGCCGCCGCGCCCCCGCGATGAGCCCGGAGGACCGCCGCGAGGCGATCGTCCAGGCGACGCTGCCGCTCGTCGTCGAGGCCGGCGCGAACGTCACGACCAGCCAGATCGCCGCCGCGGCCGGGATCGCGGAGGGCACCGTGTTCCGCGTCTTCAAGGACAAGGCGGAGCTGCTCGGCGCCTGCATCCAGCGCGCACTGCTCTCCGACGACGAAGTCGCCAGGATCAGGGCCGTGCCCGCCGGCCTGCCGATCGAGGAACGGCTCGTCGAGGCGGCGAGCACGGTGTCCGGCTACCTCGACCGCATGTGGACCGTCATGGGCGCGCTGCGCGAGTCCGGCTACCAGCCGAGCCAGGAGGACCACGAGAAGCACAGGGGTCCCCAGGCAGGCATGCAACGCGTGTCTGACGCGATCGCCGAGCTGTTCGACGACGTGGAGCTGCGCACGAGCCCCGAGCACGCCGCCCGCCTGCTCCTCGGCTTCGTCTTCACCAACCGCCTGCAGGGCAAGGGCTTCGGCGAGAAGAGCGTCGAACCCGCGGAGCTCGTCGAGCTCTTCCTGCACGGAGCACTCAAAACAGGGGGATCAGATGACTGAGCTCATGATCGAAGCTCACGACGTGAGCAAGAAGTTCGGCGACGTGAACGCCCTCGACGGCGTGAGCGTCACCGCGCGGAAGGGGTCCGTCCTCGGCCTGCTCGGCCACAACGGCGCCGGCAAGACGACGTTGGTCAACCTGCTCACCACGATGCTGCCGCCGTCCAGCGGCACCGCGAAGGTCGCCGGGTTCGACGTCGTCAAGCAGGCCCACGACGTCCGCAGCCGCATCGGCCTGACCGGCCAGTTCGCCGCCGTCGACGAGCAGCTCAGCGGCCACGACAACCTCGTGCTGATCGCCCGCCTGCTCGGGGCCAGCCGCGCCCAGGCCCACCAGCGCGCGGACGACCTGCTGGAGCAGTTCGACCTCACCGACGCCGCCCGGCGCAACGCCAAGACCTACTCCGGCGGCATGCGGCGCCGCCTCGACCTGGCCGCGTCGCTGGTCGGCAACCCCGAGGTGCTGTTCCTGGACGAGCCGACCACCGGTCTCGACCCCGCCAGCCGCCTCGCCATGTGGGAGATCGTCGAGAAGCTCGTCGCGGACGGCACGACCGTCCTGCTCACGACGCAGTACCTCGACGAGGCCGACCGGCTCGCCGACTCGATCACCGTGCTGTCCCACGGCAAGGTCGTCGCGTCCGGCACGTCGGCCGAGCTCAAGGCGCAGGTCGGCCAGCGCACGGTGACCGTGACGCTCGACTCGGCGTCCGAAGTGGACCTGGCGCTGAAGGCGATCAACGGCGTCGGGCTCACCCCGGTCGCGGAAGGTCTCACGCTCACCACGCCCGTCAGCGGGTCACGCGACCTCGCGACGGTCGTGCGCGCGTTGGACGACAACGGCTTGGAGGCCCACGAAATCGGCCTCAAAGAGCCCACCTTGGACGACGTCTACCTCACGCTCGCCGCGAACTAGGGGGAAACACCATGGCGACTTTGACCTGGCACGGCAGCAGTTACCCGACGCAAGTCCTCGTGCTGACTGGCCGTTCTCTGCGCGCACTCCTGCGCACGCCCGCACTCGTCTTCTTCAGCGTGCTGCAGCCGTTGATCATGCTGACGCTCTTCAGCCAGATCTTCGGCAGCATCACGTCGACGGCGAACTTCCCGCCGGGCATGAGCTACATCAACTTCCTGCTGCCCGCGATCCTCGTGAACACCGCGATGCAGTCCTCTCTCGCGTCCGGCATCGGACTCGTGCAGGACATGTCGAACGGTGTGCTCGCACGGTTCCGTTCGCTGCCCATCCGCCCGAGCACGGTTCTGCTGGCACGCAACCTGTCCGACGCCGTGCGCACCGGGTTCCAGCTCGTGCTGATGATCGCGTTCGGCGTGCTGGTGTTCGGCTTCCGCCCTGACGGCGGCGTGCTCGGGACGCTGGCCGCCCTCGGCCTCGCGCTGGTCGTGGGATGGGCGCTGAGCTGGGTGTTCATCGCGATCGCCGCGTGGGTGCGCAAGGCCGAGCTGATGCAGACCGTCGGCTTCCTGGCGATGTTCCCGCTGATGTTCGCGTCCAGCGCGTTCGTGCCGGTCAACGGCCTGCCGGGCTGGCTCCAGGCGATCGCGAAGATCAACCCGCTGACCTACGCGGTCGATGCCGCCCGCAGCCTGGCGCTCGCCCACCCGGTCACCGGGGTGGCGGGAGCGCTGGTCACGAGCGGAGTGATCGCGGCGATCGGAGCGTTCTTCGCGGTCCGCGGCTTCCGCCGGCCGCTGTCGCTCTAGTCCTTGCCGGCCATCTTCCGCAGCATCGCGTTGTAGGCCTCGAGGTCGGCGTCGCCATCGGCGTCGGCCTTGCGGTCGATCCGCTTGGCGTCACGGGAGTCCTGCCGCGCCCACTGCGCGAGCAGGGCGACCATGACCACCAGCAGCGGGATCTCCCCCGCCGCCCACGCGATGCCACCGCCGAGCCGTTGGTCCTCCAGCAGGTTCTGCACCCACGGCAGCGAAAGCCCGCGGTAGAACTGCTCGCCGATGACGGTCGTGGAGCTCATCAGGATGACGCCGAAGAACGCGTGGAACGGGATCGACGCGAACAAGAGCCCCAACCGTCCGAGGGGCGGCAGTTTGTTCGGTGACGGGTCCACGCCGATCACGGGCCAGTAGAAGACGTAGCCGGCGAGGATGAAGTGGGCGTTCATCGCGATGTGCGCCCAGTGGAACGGCAGCGCGGACTCGAAGAGCCCCGAGAAGTACAGGGCGTAGAACGACCCGACGAACAGGGCCAGCGCCACGAACGGGTTCGTCAGCAGACGCGCGAGCGGCGAGTGCACGAACGCGAGGATCCACTCCCGCGGTCCCGGAACCTCCTTGCTCACCGGCAACGCGCGCAACGCCAGCGTGACCGGTCCGCCCAGCACGAACAGGATCGGCGTCAGCATCGAGAGCACCATGTGCGCTTCCATGTGGACGCTGAACATCGCCGGCGAGTAGCGGCCCATGCCCGAGGACGTCGCGAAGAGCAACGAGAAGCAGCCGCACAACCACGCCGCGGTGCGACCGACCGGCCACTTGTCGCCGCGCTTCACGAGCCTGCGCACGCCCAGCACGTACAGCAGCGCGAACGCCACCGCCGCCGTGCCGAAGACGAGGTCGAACCGCCAGTCGAACAGGATGCTCGCGAGCGTGGGCGGTCCGTCGAGGTCGTAGCCGATCGCGATCTCCACGCGGCTGGGCAGCTCCAGGCTGCCTCCCGGCGGAGGCGTGCGGGCCAGCGCGACGGCCAGGCCGATCGTGAACATCATCAGCAGCACTTCGAGGCCCGCGAGCTTGAGCAACGCGTGCGGCTTGCCGTCCACCACGCCCTTCACGCCGCGTTCGCGCTGGAAGTAGCCGAACACGCCGAGCAGCAGCAGGCACACCAGCTTGCCGAGCGTCAGCAGACCGTAGGTCGACGTGAAGAGGTCGGTGAACGTGATGCGCACCAACGCGTTGACCACGCCCGAGACGGCCATGACGATCCAGCAGACCAGCGCCAGCTTCGAGAACCTCGTGGCGGCGAGCGGGAGGTGTGCACCGCCACGACGTCCGTGCGCCAGCAGTGCGATCAGACCGCCCACCCACAGCACGGCGGCGACGAGGTGGAACAGCAGGCTGTTCGTCGCCATGTCGTGCGAGCCGCCGGACGACGAGTGTCCCGTGACGGCGACCGGGATGAGCGCGAAGACGGCCAGGAACAGCAGAACCGTCGTCCATCCCCACGACAACACCAGACGGCAGGCCACGGCGAGCAACGCCACGAGGATCGCCGTCAGCATCCACGCCTTGGACTGCTCCAGCAGCATCGCCGTCGCGATCATCTGGCTGAGGCTGAACGAGCTCACCGGCCGGTCGATCGCCGCCGCTGTGTTGAACGGCACAGACAGCACGGCACCGACGAGCCACACCAGCGCGAACCAGCCGGCGGTGCGCATCGCGGCGTACCCGTCCGCGGCGAGGGTGCCGGACTTCTGCGGTGGCACGAGGAACGCCGCCAGCAGCAACGAGCCGATGGTCACCACCGCGCCTGTCTCGGTCAGCACGCGCACGACCAGCAATCCCGCCGGAGGGTTGCCGGAGAGGGCGCTGAACGCGACGGCGGCGAGAGCCGCCACAGCGAAGCCGATGACGACGAGGGGCACCAAACCCGTTCTGGTGGAGCGTTCGATTGGCACGACCTGGAGCCTACGACCCTCTAGGGTTGCATCGTGTGAGACGTTCTCTCCCCCTGCTGCTCGTCGTCCTCGCGTTAAGCGGTTGCAGCTACCGCGTACAGGGCGAACCCATTGCCGCACCGCCCCCTCCGTTAGCAATTGAGACGCCCCGCAAGACCGCTGGCGTCGACCCGTGCAAGCTCGTGACGGAGAAGGACCTCAAGCCGATCGGGACGCTCCAGTTCGTCCCCGCGCCGCGCGTCGAGATGCCGAACTCGTGCCTGTTCACACTCAAGGAGAACGCGTACGTGCTGGTGGCGGTCCCGTACCGGTCGTTCGACGAGTCGAAGCGCATCCAGAGCAAGGGCCAGGAGGTCCTGACCGGCAAGCACGCCACGTGGCTGAGCTGTGGCAAGCAGGAGACCGAGATGGTGTGCACCGCCACCATCGCCGTGACGCGGTCCGAGTCGCTGATGGTCGCCATCGGCATGGGCGGCGGCGTCTCGGAGGCCAAGGCGCGCGACACCCTGGAGCCGATCGGCCAGGAGGCCCTCAAACGCGTGCCGGCCGCCTAGCGGCGCGCCTGGCCAGCAGGGTCGCCGGGATGATGAGCGCGGTGACGAGCGCCACGAACCCGAGTGACAGCACGAGCGAGCTGACGTGCGCGAGCCCGCCCACGATCGGCGGGCCCGCGAGGAACCCGCTGTAGGCGATCGTCGTCACGAGGCCCAGCTCGCGCTCGCCACCGCTGCCGTCCGCGCGCTTGCCGACGTCGCTCGCCAGGTCCATGACCACCGGAAACGAGAACGCGAGCCCCAGGCCGGCCAGGGCGAACCCCGCGTAGCCAGCCGCCGGGAACGGCACCACGACGGCCAGTGCCAGACCCGCCGCGGCGAGCCCGCCGCCCGCCGCGAGGAGGCAGTGCGGACCGAGCCTGCGCTGGAACGGTTCGCCGAACCACCGTGAGAGCGCCATCGTGACGGAGAAACCCGCATAGGCATATGCGCCGGCCGCGTCACCCATGCCGCGCTCACGCACCATGAACAGCGCAGACCAGTCCGCCGCCGCTCCTTCCGCGATGGCACTGCACAGCGCGACGCTCGCCAACAGCCAGAGAACCGGGCTCTTGAGCACGCTGGTGCGTTCGGTCACTTCTTCCCTATGGCGCTCCCCCACGCCTCCGGGGACCTTCTTCGCGATGACCGCCACCACGAGAACGCCCACCACCGCCGTGACGAGGAAGTGCCTCATCGGCGTCCACTGCGCCTGCGCGGCGGCCGCACTGCCCAACGACCCGATGAGACCGCCGACGCTGAACCCCGCGTGGAATTGCGGCATCAACGGCCGTTGCAGCTCGCGGACGACGACCACCGCCGCGATGTTCATCGACACGTCCATCGCGGCGACGCTCGCCCCCAGCGCGACCAGCGTCAGACCGAGCTGGAGCGGCGACTGTGAGAGCGCGAGCACGGGCAGCATCAACGGACTGAGGACGCTGCTCGCGAGCAGCACGCCGCGCGACCCGTGGACGGCGCAGATCCGTGCCGCCAGCGGCGCCGTGAAGGCCAGCCCGACACTCGCCCCGAGCAGCGCGAGGCCGAGGCTGCCCACCTCGGCACCGACCTGCCCGGCGAGCGCGGGCACGCGCGCGGCCCAGGTGCCGAAGACGCCGCCGTTCAGGAGGAAAACGAGGAACGTGGCCAGCCGTGGGGACATGCCCTCCAGCATGACTGAAGCGCTTCAGTCACGCCAGCCCGGGATGTCGGACCTCTCGAATACGATGCTGACGTGGACTCGGACCGCCGACGCAGGCCGACGCTGGACACCGTCGCCGCGGCCGTCGGGGTCTCCAGAGCGACGGTGTCGAACGCGTACAACCGCCCGGACCAGCTGTCGTCGACGCTGCGCGAACGCATCCTCGAAACGGCGCTCTCACTGGGCTACCCGGGCCCGGACCCGGTAGCGCGTTCGCTTGCCACCCGCTCGTCCGCGGCCGTCGGCTTCATGCTGCCGCAGGGCCTGTCCGGCGCGTTCTCGGACCCGGCCCTCTCGATCGTGCTCGACGGTCTCGCCTCGACCGTCGACGGCCACGACCACAGCCTGGTCCTGATGCCGGGCGACTCGACCGGCGGCCCGCGCCCGTCGATCGTGACGCGCGCCCAGGCGGACGTGATGGTCGCCTACTCCCTGCCCGACACCGCCCCCGCCCTCGCCGCGGTAGCCGCCCGCGGCCTCCCGCTCGTCGTGATCGACCAGCCCGTACTACCGGACTCGGCCCGCGTCGAGGTGCAGGACTACGCCGGCACGTGCGCCGCCGCGACACACCTGCTGGCACTGGGCCACACCAGCTTCGGCGTGCTGTCCTTCGCCCTGCACCCGGACGGAGCATCGGGCCCGGTCTCCCCCGCCCGCCGTTCGGCCGTGCCGTTCCGCGTGAGCCGAGACCGCCTCGGCGGCTACCTCGACACTTTGGAAAAAGCCGGGGTGAAACCGGACAATGTCCCGGTGTGGGAGGCCCGCGGCAGTGATCGCGAACTCGGACGTCTAGGCGCGCGGTGGTTGCTCACCCGCACGCCACGCCCGAGCGCCTTGCTGTGCACGTCCGACCAACTGGCGTTCGGCGCCCTGCGAGCGGCCCGAGACCTGAACCTCACCGTGCCGCGGGACGTGTCCGTCGTCGGCTTTGACGACGTCCCCGAAGCGGCCTACAGCGACCCACCGCTGACTACCGTGCGTCAACCCCTGGCCGACAAGGGCCGCCGAGCCGGCGAGCTGGCGCTGAAGTTACTGGCCGGCGGCAGACCGCCGAGGCCGACGAGACTCGACGTTTCCCTCGTGGAGAGAGCCTCAACGGCCTCGCCGAAGTGATCCCCATCACGTTTAGACGGTTTTCGTCACCCATTTGGCCGTAAGGCGGAAACGGTCGATCGACTCCGGACGATGTGTCCGGTGGGGGCACCGGTGGCCACGAATCGTGGTCGCCTTCGCACCCCTCCAGCCTCTGTAGCTCAGTGGAGAGAGCGAGGGACTTCTAATCCCGAGGTCGCAGGTTCGAATCCTGCCAGGGGCGCTACACCACAGGTGGCAAGTACGTGGGCCGATCTCCTCGGAGGTCGGCCCATCTGCTTGTCCGCTGCCGGCTGGACAGCAGTGACGACTCAGCCGCTTCCGACTCCGACAAGGCGAGATCGGCTCGGGGGACGAACTCTCACGATCGCCACGCCTTTGACCCTCGACCGCAGGTGAAGGTCACCCGCCGACCGCCGAATCCTGGCGTTCCCGGGCACTTGCCGCAGCCGCTCGAAGGCGCTCATCCCGGACTGCCAGGACGCTGTCCCCGGCAGCGCGCATGAGCTCGGCGTCCAGCCGGCGGTCTTCAATGGCGTCGAAGCTCAGGAACGGAGCCAGCCGGAGCAGTCGCTTCAGGAAGTCACGGAGCACGTCACGCTCGTTCTCCCCGCCGCGGTCCAGCTCGCCCCACACCCGCAGGATTGCCTTGACCAGGTACGGGCTTCCTCCGAGCGCTCTACGACGGGCGTAGATCTGGTCGAACGCGGCTTCACCGAGAATGGCCAACGCCGAGTACGGATCCGGCTCGCTCGGGTCGTGGACCAGCTGTGCCCGCCACCAGAGACGTCCGAACACGTGGCGGGTGATGTCGGATGCCTGTACACGATCCCGCACCGGCGTGGGCGAGTATCGCCAGTAGGCGACATCCGGTAGAAGCACGAGAGCCAGGAACGCCCACACGTCACCGGACGCCGCTTCTGCGGGAACCAGTCCCATCTCCGTGTGCAACAGCGCTGCGAGCGCGAGGTCGAAGTCGGCACGCGCCGACCTGGTCGACTCACCGGGGAATCCTGCTTCGGTGGCCAATGCGAGCACCTTCACGCGCAGGCTGG
>NZ_DASVFL010000254.1:0-11283 GCF_036380075.1 Lentzea sp.
GGCTTGCGCAACCGAACGTCCGTCCGGTTGACTGCTACTTGCCATCCGGAGCGACTGAGAGACCTGGCTCTACGACGTCGCAGCAACCACCCGCTGGATGCGGGCAGGTGCTAACGCCAGGACCGATGGAGGATCACCATGGGTACCACGCGAATGCTGACGCGCCGTCGAGTCGTCGACCAGTGCCGTCGCACCGCTTCTGCATGTCGTCGCCACCTCGTCTAAGGCGCCTTCTCCAAGTCCTTTGACGCGCACTCGGCACCGAGCGAGTGGCGCACACACCTGAGCAGAACCCTCGATCGCGCACCCCCGGCAACGGCGGGGTGTGTGCCGTCGCGCGCAGCCGTGGAGCAGAAGTGATCACTGTCGAAAACCTCACCAAGTCCTTCCAGGGCGTCAACGCCCTCAACGGCGTGACCCTCGACGTCGAGGCGGGCACCGTGCTCGGCGTCGTCGGCCCGAGCGGCGCCGGCAAGTCGACGCTCGCCCGCTGCGTCGCGCTGCTGGAGCGGCCCGACTCCGGTGCGATCCGCGTCGACGGCACCGACATCACCAGCCTCGACGGAAGCGCCCTGCGCGCCGCACGTCGGCAGATCGGCGTTGTGCCGCAAGGGGATTCGCTCCTCCGCCAGCGCACGGCCGCTGGCAACATCGCGCTGCCGCTCGAGAGCGCGGGCGTGCCCGGACCGCAGCGCCGCACCCGTGTGGGCGAGCTGCTCGACCTCGTCGGCCTGACCGACAAGGCGACGGCCTACCCCGACCAGCTGTCCGGCGGGCAGCGCCAGCGCATCGCCGTGGCGCGCGCCCTCGCCGCCAACCCGTCCGTGCTCCTCGCCGACGAGCCCACCAGCGCCCTGGACCCGGAGACCACCGGATCCGTGCTGACCGTGCTCGACCGTGCGCGCGCTGAGCTCGGTGTGACCGTCCTCGTCGTCACGCACGACATGGGCGTGGTCCGCAAGATCTGCGATGACGTCGCCGTGCTGGAGCAGGGCCGCGTCGTCGAGCACGGCAAGGTCCTCGACCTGGTCGGCAACGCAGGGAGCCGCACGAGCTCCGCGCTGCTGCCCGCCGTCGACCTGAACCCGATCAACGAGACCGCCTACGACCGGGTCGCCGACGTGGTGCTCGTCGGGTTCGCCGCGGTCGGCGCGCTGCTGCCCGAGGTGGCCCACCGGTTCGGCGTCGAGCTGAACATCGTCGGTGGCGGCCTCACCAGGCTGGGCGAGACGCCCGTCGCGCGCTTCCGGCTGGGCCTGAACGGCGAGCGCTCCGACTCCGCTCTCGAGTGGATCAGCGAGGCCGGCGGTGCGGTGCAGAGGTCCCTCAAGGGGCCGCAGGGAGTAGCTGCGTGAGGTCTGCAACACCCTGGTCCGACGTGCTGAGCTTTCTCGTCGAGGCCACCGGGGAAACGCTGTACATGGTCGGCGTCTCCACGGTCATCGCAACACTGTTCGGAGTTCCCGCAGGAGTCTGGCTGCAGCTCACCGCCAAGGGAGGGCTGCGGCCGAACGCCGCGGTGCACAGGATCCTGAGCTTCGTCACCGACCTGGGCCGCTCGATGCCGTTCATCGTGCTGCTCGTCGCGCTCACGTCGGTCACCCGCCTGATCGTCGGCGGCTCCATCGGCAGCACGGCGGTCATCGTGCCGCTGGCCGTGGGAGCGATCCCGTTCGTCGGGCGGCTGGTGCAGAACATCCTGTCCGAGGTGCACGTGACCGTGGTCGAGGCCGCGATCACCACGGGCGCCTCGACGTTGAAGATCGTGCGCAGCGTGCTGATCCGCGAGTCGCTGCCCGCGCTGATCAACGCCATCGGCGTCACCGTGATCGCCCTCATCGGGTACTCGGCGATGGCGGGCGTGATCGGTGGCGGCGGCCTCGGCGACCTGGCGATCCGCGAGGGCTACCAGCGCTTCAACGACCGGATCCTGTGGAGCACCGTGGCGTGGCTCGCCGTGCTCACCACTTTCATCCAGCTCGGTTTCACCCGTGCCGCCCGTGCGTCCGACCGGCGCCGGCACGCCTCCGTCTGATCCAGCAGTAATTCTCAAAAGGAACATCATGCGTATTAAGGCTGCCCTGATCGCGGTCGCTTTGACTGCTTTGTCCGCTTGCTCGTCGGGCGGTGCGTCCGCTTCGGACACGCTGAAGGTCGGCGTCTCGCCCGTCCCGCACGCCCAGATCCTCAAGTACGTGGCCGACAACCTGGCCGCGCAGAAGGGTCTGAAGATCGAGGTCGTCGAGTTCACCGACTACGTGCAGCCCAACACGGCGCTGGTCGACGGCTCGCTCGACGCCAACTACTTCCAGACCGTCCCGTACCTGGCGACGTTCACGAAGGAGAGCGGC
The DNA here is from genome assembly GCF_036380075.1 of Lentzea sp. Classification (NCBI taxonomy): domain Bacteria; kingdom Bacillati; phylum Actinomycetota; class Actinomycetes; order Pseudonocardiales; family Pseudonocardiaceae; genus Lentzea; species Lentzea sp. Next base: position 2,352 of record NZ_DASVFL010000254.1, read on the forward strand.
GCCAAGGTCGAGTGGGTCGCGCCGGTCCACGTCGAGCCGCTGGGCCTGTACTCGAAGAAGTTCAAGAAGCTCGACGAGCTGCCCTCCGGCGCCAAGGTCGCCGTGGCCAACGACGCCACCAACGAGGCCCGCGGCCTGAAGCTGCTGGAGGCGAACGGCCTGGTCAAGCTCAAGGCCGTCGACCAGCCGACCGTGCGCGACATCGCGGAGAACCCGAAGAACCTGCAGTTCGTGCCGCTGGAGGCCGCCCAGCTGCCGCGGTCGCTGGAGGACACCGACGCGTCGGTGATCAACGGCAACTACGCCATCGACGCGGGTCTCAAGCCCGCCACCGACTCGCTCGCGCTGGAGAAGGCCGAGGGCAACCCGAACGCCAACGGCCTCGTCACCCGCACCGAGCTCAAGGGCGACAAGCGGATCTCCGACCTCGCGGAGCTGCTCGGGTCGCAGCAGGTCAAGGACTACATCAAGCAGACCTACAACGGCTCGGTCATCCCGGTCTGACGATGACGACGACCGGGGGAGGAGTCCGGGACCCCAGAACGCCCGTAGGCTGACGTGGTGCTCGCAGTCGTTCCACCCCCGGTCACAGTTCGCGTCCCGGCCAAGGTCAACCTGCACCTGGCCGTGGGTGACGTGCGCCCGGACGGTTACCACGACCTGGTGACGATCTTCCAGGCGCTCTCGCTGGTCGACGAGGTCACCGTCGCGGTGGCCGACGAACCCGGCGTCGAGGTGCACGGTGAAGGCGCCGACCAGGTGCCCACCGGAGCCTCCAACCTCGCCTGGCGCGCCGTCCAGCTGCTGGCCGCGCACGTCGGCAGGGACGCGGACGACCCCAAGGTCCGCGTCGTCATCCGCAAGGCCATCCCGGTCGCGGGCGGCATGGCGGGCGGCAGCGCCGACGCGGCGGCCGCGCTGGTCGGCCTGTCGTCGTTGTGGCGGCTGGAGATCAGCCGCGACGAGCTGGCCGAACTGGCCGGGAAGCTCGGCGCGGACGTCCCGTTCGCCCTCTACGGCGCCACCGCTCTCGGAACGGGCCGCGGCGAGCGGATCGTCCCGGTGCTCGGACGCCACCAGTTCCACTGGGTGCTGGCGTTCGACCGCCGCGGACTGTCCACTCCGGACGTCTTCGACGAGCTGGACCGCCTGCGCGCGGACGGCGACCCGCCGCGCGTCGGCCAGGTCGAGGCCGTGCTGGAGGGGTTGTCGTCCGGCGACCCGCGCCAGCTGGCCCTGCTGCTGGGCAACGACCTCCAGGCGGCCGCCGTCTCGCTGCGGCCGAACCTGCGCCGCACGCTGCGCGCCGGAGTCGACGCCGGGGCACTGGCCGGCATCGTGTCCGGTTCCGGGCCCACGACGGCGTTCCTGTGCGAGGACGGCGACATGGCCGTGCGCGTGGCGGCCGAACTGGCCGGGGCGGGCGTGTGCCGCACGGTGCGCGTGGCGCACGGGCCGGTGCCGGGAGCGCGCGTGGTCACGACCGAGGAGCCCAAGCCCACGCCACCCGAAGTGCACGCATAGCCGCCGCCCGGCCGCACGCGGAGTGGCATCCGCCCTGGCCGAGGCTGGCGAGCAGGGCCTTTGGGGCCGGTGGGTAGCCTCATGCCGGGCATTTCTTCTGAGTCGTGAGGTTTCGATGGCCAACCTGGTCAACCTGGAGTCCGTGTCGAAGTCGTTCGGCGTCGGTCCGCTGCTCGACAGCGTGTCTCTCGGCGTCAATGAGGGCGACCGGATCGGTGTCGTCGGCCTCAACGGCGGCGGCAAGACGACGCTGCTCGAGGTGCTGGCCGGACTGGAACCCGCCGACGACGGCCGGGTGTCGCGCTCGCGCGGGCTGCGGATGGCCGTCGTGACGCAGCGGACCGAGCTGCCGCACGGCTCCACCGTGCGCAACGCGGTGATCGACCCGCTCGGGTTCGAGTCCGAGCACGAGTGGGCGGCCGACGCCCGCGTGCGGTCCATTTTGGACGGACTCGGGATCACGGCGCTGGGCCTCGACTCCGTCGTCTCCACGATGTCCGGTGGCGAACGGCGCCGCGTCGCGCTCGCCGCCGCGCTGATCCAGGACCTCGAGCTGCTCGTGCTCGACGAGCCCACGAACCACCTGGACGTCGAGGGCGTGCGCTGGCTCGCGGAACACCTGCTGGCCCGCAGGTGCGCGCTCGTCGTCGTCACCCACGACCGGTGGTTCCTCGACACGGTCTGCAACCGCACGTGGGAAGTGGTGAAGGGCAAGGTCGAGCAGTACGAGGGCGGGTACGCCGACTGGATCTACGCGCGCGCCGAACGGCAGCGGCTCGCGGACACGCTCGAGGAGAAGCGGCAGAACCTGGCGCGCAAGGAGCTCGCGTGGCTGCGCCGCGGCGCGCCCGCGCGCACATCGAAGCCGCGCTACCGGATCGAGGCCGCCGAGGCCCTGATCGCGGACGTGCCCCCGTTGCGCGACAACGTCGAGCTGCTCGCGTTCGCCAAGAAGCGCCTGGGGCGCACGGTGATCGAGCTCGAGGACGTGACACTGTCCATTCCGGACCGCGTGTTGGTGCGCGACCTGACGTGGCGCATCGGGCCCGGTGAGCGGATCGGTCTGGTCGGGGTCAACGGCTCCGGCAAGACGACGCTGCTCCGCCTGCTGGCGGGGGAGCGGGAAACCGAGACGGGCAAGCGGATCCAGGGCTCGACGGTCAAGATCGCGCACCTCTCCCAGGAGCTGCTCGACCTCAACGGGTCGATGCGCGTGCTGGAGGCGATCGAGGAGGTCGCCCGCCGCGTCGTGCTCGGCAAGTACGAGATGTCCGCGTCGCAGCTGGGCGAGCGCTTCGGGTTCTCGTCGCAGAAGCAGTGGACGCCGGTGTCGGACCTGTCCGGTGGCGAGCGCCGCCGGTTGCAGCTGTGCCGGCTGCTGATGGCGGAGCCGAACGTGCTGCTGCTCGACGAGCCGACGAACGACCTGGACATCGACACGTTGCAGCAGCTGGAAGACCTGCTCGACTCGTGGGCCGGCACGCTCGTCGTGATCTCCCACGACCGGTACCTCGTCGAGCGCGTCTGCGACAAGGTCGTGGCGTTGTTCGGCGACGGCGGGCTGACCGACCTGCCCGGCGGCATCGAGGAGTACCTCAAGCGCCGCGACTCGCTGCGCGACAGGGAGAGCGCCGCGGCCGCCCCCGCCGCGGAGAAGGCGCCGTCCAACGCCGCCGACCAGCGCGCCGCCCGCAAGGAGCTGGCGCGGCTGGAACGGCGCCTGGAGGTGCTGCACAAGAAGGAAGCCGAGCTGCACGCCGCACTGGCCGAGGCCGCGACCGACCCCGACCGGCTGCTGAAGCTCGACGCCGAGCTCCGCGCCGTGCTGGCGGAGGAGACCGACGTCGAGGCGGCGTGGATGGTCGCGGCGGAGGTCGTGGAGGGCTGAGGGCCCTTGCGGCGGGCTACTTGCCCCGGCGGCGGAGCTCGTTCGCCAGCTGGGGCAGCAGCTCGTCGATGAACGACGTGTCGTAGCCCTGGCCGGAGAGCAGCGCGTAGCTGAAGCGCGCCTTCATGACCTCCTCGGAGGTCGCCCCCAGCATGCCGTCGAGCGCGACGCCGATCTCCTCCAGCATCCGGTCGACCTGCGCGGTGCGGTAGCCGCGCTGACCGGCCGGCGCCTGCGGGATCCGCAGCTGGCGCAGGTCCTTCCAGGACTTGACCGGCGGCATGCTGCGCATCGGCCCGGAGAGCTGCTGCTCGATCTGGCCGAGGAACGCGTCCACCTCGGTCTCGTCGTACCCGCGCCGTCCGATGAGCGGACGGGAGAACCGGACGTCGCGGACGTCCTTGCCGGTCAGGTTGTCCTGGCCGAGGAGGGTGGCCTCGATGCGGTCGAGGAACGCGTCCACCTGGGACTCCTGGTAGCCGCGGCGGCCGCGGGGAGGGCGGTGGAACGCGACGTTGCGGATGTCCGCGGCTGTGAGCTTCGGAGAGTCGACGGAAGCCGGCGCGGCCGGTCGCTGCACGGGAGCTTGTTGCTGGGGGCGCTGCGGCGGCTGTGGACGCCTCTGCTGGGGTCCCTGTTGCTGGCGCGGCAGCTGGGTCGTCACGGGAGGAGCCTGGCGCGGCGGCGGCGCCGTCTCGAACATGAGGACCACGAGGTCGAGGAACGTGTCGACGTCCTCCTGGTCGTACCCGAACGTTCCCGGCGCCGACTCGCCGAACACGGCGTCCTGCACCTGCCCGGCGGTCAGGTTGTCCCTGCCCCGCAGCGTGGCCTCGATGCGGTCGAGGAACGCGTCGATCTGGCCTTCGTGGTACCCGCGGGTCCCCGGTCTGGGCTTGTGGAAGCGCACGGCGGCCACGTCGTCCGGCGAGAGCCTCACCGCAGGTCTCATCGCCTGCGACGTGGCGTGCGCGCCCTGCGCCGGTGCCGAGGCCGTCTGGCGTTGCGGAGTGGACCGCAGCGTGTCCGCCACGAGCTCCATGAAGACGTTGACCTCGTTGACGTCGTAGCCGGGGTCGCGGGTCGCCGAGCTGAACTTCACGTTCAGCACGTCCTCGCGCGTCAGGGCGTCCCTGCTGCGCATGGTCGCCTCGACGCGGTCGAGAAAGGAGTCCACCTCGGCTGCGTCGTACCCGCGCTGCCCCCTGGGGGGCCGGTGGAACGCGACCAGTGCCACGTCCTGAGCGGAGAGCAGAGGAGCCGGATGCGCGGGTAGACGATGCTGCGCTCCGGGACCGCCCCGATCCACCAATGACCTCCTCCTGCGTACCTGTACTGGGGAGTATCGCGTTTCGCGTGGCACAACGTTTCGCCCTGATGGACCAAACGGCGCCACTACGATCGCGAACATGAGTCAGTTCGTGGATGTGATGCTGGCGACGGCCTCCAGCAGCGGGGACAGGGGCATGACGACGGGTGAACCCGCCGCGCCCGTCCACCGGACCTGGGCCGAGGTGCACGAACGCGCCCGGCGGATGGCCGGTGCGCTCGACGTGGCGCCGGGCACCGCGATCGCCGTGCTCGCCGCCGAACCAGCCGTGATCGCCCCAGCCGTGCAAGCCGCATGGCTGTGTGGTGGCAGCGTCACGATGTTGCATCAACCCACACCACGCACCGACCTGGCCGAGTGGGCCGAGGACACGCTGCGGGTGCTCGCCATGATCGACTCGCGTCTGGTCCTGCTCGGCAGCCCCTTCGACGCCCTGGCTCCCGTGCTGGACCAGCACGGGATCCCCTACCGCAAGCTGTCTGAGCTAGACGCGGAGCCGATCGCTGCTCCTGTTCCCACCGACGAGGATGCCACGGCTCTGCTGCAGTTGACGAGTGGATCGACCGCCGATCCGAAGGCGGTCCGCATCACACACCGCAACCTGATGGCGAACGCCGAGGGCATGCGCGTCGCGGCGGCGCTCGATCCGGGCTCCGACGTCATGGTTTCGTGGCTGCCGTTGTTCCACGACATGGGGATGGTCGGGTTCCTGACCGTGCCGATGCTGTTCGGCCTGGAACTGGTCAAGGTCACCCCGGTCGACTTCCTGTCCCGCCCGACGCTGTGGGCCGACCTGATCACCCGGCACCGCGGCACGATCACCGCCGCGCCGAACTTCGCCTACGCCATCGTGGCCCGCCGGCTGGCTTCGTCGTCGGACTCGTTCGACCTGTCGTCCCTGCGGCTCGCGCTGAACGGCGCCGAGCCGATCGATCCCGCCGCCGTGGAATCGTTCGTGGCGGCCGGCGCCCGGTTCGGGTTGCGGCCGGAGTCCATCCTGGCCGCCTACGGGATGGCGGAGACCACGCTGGGTGTGGCTTTCGCGCCCCTGTTCACCGGTCTGTCGGTGGACGTCGTGGACGCCGACGCCGTCGAGGCGGACCGGCGCGCCGTGCCTTCCGACACGGGTCGCGCGTTCCCGTTGCTCGGGCCGCCGCTGCCGGGACTGGAGCTGCGGGTGGTGTCGGACTCGGGCGAGGTGCTGGGCGTGCGGGACGTCGGTGAGCTGCAGATCCGCGGCGAGGCCGTCACCCCCGGCTACCTGACCGTGAACGGGCCTCTGGCCACTCAGGACGCCGAGGGGTGGCTGTCCACTGGAGACCTCGGGTACCTGGTGGAGGACGGCCAGGTCGTCGTCTGCGGTCGGCGCAAGGACGTCATCATCATGGGCGGGCGGAACATCTACCCGACCGATGTGGAGCGTGCCGCGTGCTCGGTCGACGGGGTGCGGCCCGGCAACGCGGTCGCGGTGCGGTTGGACGCGGGCACCCAGCGCGAGCGGTTCGCGGTGGTGCTGGAGTCGAAGCTCGCCGGGGACGCCGACGCGGAGAAGGACCTGGTCAAGCAGGTCACCGCTCGGGTGGTGGACGCCGTCGGGCTGCGGCCGTTCGCCGTCGTCGTGCAGCCGCCGGGGACGTTGCCGAAGACCCCGTCGGGGAAGCTGCGGCGGTCGGCGGCGGCCGCGCTCGTGTGACTAGTGGAAGGCGTTCTGCGCGGCTTCGAGGCCCTTGCTGACGAGGGCCTCGGCCGCGTCCGCCGCCCGGTCGATCTCCAGCGCCAGCTGCTTGCGTTCGACGGTGGAGAAGTCCTTGAGGACGTAGTCCGCGGGGTCCTGGCGGCCTGACGGGCGGTCCACGCCGAAGCGCAGGCGGTGGTAGTCCTTGGTGCCCAGGGACTTCGTGATCGAGCGGAGTCCGTTGTGGCCGTTGTCGCCGCCGCCGAGCTTCATCCGCAGCTGTGCGAACGGCAGGTCAAGCTCGTCGTGGATCACCAGGATCGTGGTGGGCTTGAAGAACTTCACGGCGCTCGCGACCGGGCCGCCGGAGAGGTTCATGAAGCTGCGGGGCTTGGCGAGGACGACGCGGTGGCCGGACAGGCGGCCTTCGACGATCTCCGCACCCGACTTGTGGGCCTTGAACTTGCCGCTCATCCGCGCGGCCAGCTCGTCGAGGACCAGGAAGCCGATGTTGTGGCGGTTGCCTTCGTACTTGGGGCCTGGGTTGCCCAGCCCGACGACGAGGGCGAGGTCAGCGTCCACGGAACCGCAACTCCTGCTCGAGATCGTCCAGCAACGTGTCGACGGCCTGCACCTGGTAGCCCTTGCCCAGCAGGCCGGACGTGGTGCTGAACCGGGTGTTGCGGACCTCGGTGGAGGTCATGGCGCCCCTGCCGTCCAGGTTGGCCGCGGCACGGGCGACGAAGGCGTCGACTTCGGCGCGATCGTAGCCGGTGCCGGACTTCGGCAGCTTGCGCCCGCGCAGGTCCTCGCCGGTGTTCAGGCCCGTGGGCGGCACGATGCCGTTGCGGACCTGGAACTCCAGCAGGTGCAGGACTCCGTCGACGCTCAGCGGGTCGTAGCCGTTCGGGACCGCGGCGAACCGGACGGTGCGCACGTGGTCGGGGTTGAGGCGGATCCTGCCGGCCAGCGCGTCGGCGATGATCAGCAGGAACTCGTTCACCTGGCCGGGGTCGTAGCCCTGGCGCTTGCGGCGGAACGTCTTCGACCTCACCTCGGTCGGGCTCAGGTACTGCAACGGCGCGCCTCCCCCCTCGTGAGGGGGTGGCGCGCCGTCTGTGCGGCCCGACGTGATGGGGCTCAGCTCTCCTCGGTGGCCTCAGGCGCCTCGGCCACAGCCTCGTCGCCCTCGAGCTCCGCCGCGGACGGCGCCTCGTTGACGGCGATGATGAGGGCCTCGGCGTCCGTGACCAGCGTGGTGCCCTTCGGCAGCTCCAGGTCGCCGGCGTGGATCTGGGTGCCGGCCTCCTTGCCCTCGATCGAGAGCTCGACCTGCTCCGGGATGTTCAGGGCGTCCGCCTCCACGCTGATGGTGGTGGCGTCCTGCGTGACGAGCGTGCCGGAAGCGGCCTCACCGGTCACGACGACCGGGATGTCGACGGTGACCTTCTCGCCCCGCTGGACGAGGAGGAGGTCGACGTGCTCGATGTAGTTCTTGATGGGGTGCGTGGTGACGGTCTTGGTGAGCGCCAGCTCGTTCCCGCCTTCGAAGGCGAGGGTGAGGACGGCGTTCTGACCGTGCTCGCGGACGACACGGGCGAACTCGAGCGCCGGCAGGGCCAGGTGCTTCGGGTCGGAACCGTGGCCGTAGAGCACCGCGGGGATCTTGCCGGCGCGACGGGTACGGCGGGCGGCGCCCTTGCCGAATTCGGTGCGCTGCTCAGCGGCGAGACGGACCTCGGACACGGTGGGGTACTCCTTACAAGTCTGGCCTTGTACGTCGGGGCGGTGCACAAGTCATTCGCGGGTGAGGCTTGGTGGTGGCCTGCGGCGGCGAGCAGCGCGGAAACGGGTCAACACGCGCGGCATCAAGCCACCGCGTCGATCACGTTGAGCTGGGGAGCTCGCCCTCGCCGAGGCAACCCGACCAGTGTAGGTGAGTCGGTGGTGGGGAGGCCAATCGGGGGTGGGTGGGGTGGTTTTCGCAGTTCAGGCGGGTCCTGGGGCGTGACGCGGCCGGGCGGGTGGTTGGCTTGCCTGGGGCGTGCCGCGGCCGGGCGGGTGGTCACCTTGCGGGCCGCGGCCGGGCGGGTGGTCGGCTTGCGGGCGGCGGGCTTGCGGTTGCGTGCTTTCACCTGGGGGCGCTGCCCCCAGACCCCCGGCAATCTCTTGGGTTCTAGTGGTCGTTGCAACGCCTGAGTTTTCAGGGGTTGTGATGTTCGAGATCCGGGAGGATCGCTCGGGTCGTAAGCGGTTGGATCGGGAACGGGCCGCTTATCTTGATCTTGTGGCGAGTGGTGTGAGCAGCCGGGAGGCGTGCCGGGTCGTCGGCATCAACTACCGGACCGGCAAGAGGTGGCGCAACGGCAAGAACCAGTCGAGATGGAACAACGCGGCGCCACCGATCACCGAGGTGCCGGCACCGCTGGTGCGGGGCCGGTTCCTCAACGAGGACGAACGGATCGTGATCGCCGACCGCCGCCGGGCCGGCGCCTCGACACGCCAGATCGCCACC
>NZ_DASVFL010000255.1:0-5384 GCF_036380075.1 Lentzea sp.
TCGTCCAGCCACCCACGTGCGAGGGACCGGGCCGGGGTGCAGCCGCCGCTGACAGCACCCCGGCCCGGGGGTCTCGTCACCTGCGGGCGACCGAGAAGGCATCGGCTGAGATCCGGCAGTGGTCAGCGACGCCGAGGAGGCCGGGAACGCTGCGGCGTGGCAGGTCACGCATGAGCAGTCACTCCCCTCGCGCACTGACAACGCTGTCCGTCACCGAATCATCGCGGAGCGAACACGGGCGAGGTCAAGACCCGTGCCACCACTTGTCTCGTTTTGGACATCGACTGGGAAATGTGGACCGCTCGAACGGTCGCGGAACGGTTGACAAGCACGTAAAGCCGGGGTGAGATACGGCCACTATGACAACGTTGTCCCCCAGCGGCCCCATCGCCGGTCAGCGCAAGGTCCGCCGTGCGACGATGAACGACGTCGCGCGGCTGGCGGGCGTGAGCATCAAGACCGTCTCGCGCGTGGTCAACGACGAGCCGGGTGTGCACCCGTCCACCGCCGAGCGCGTGCTGGCGGCCATCGACCAGCTCGGGTTCCGGCGGAACCTGAGTGCCCGCAACCTGCGCCGGGGGTCGTCCACCGGCACGATCGGGCTGGTGCTGGAGGACGTCGGCAACCCGTTCTACTCCGGCGTGACCCGTGCTGTCGAGGAAATCGCCCGTCTGCGCGGCAGACAGGTGATCTCGGGGTCCTCCGACGAGGATCCGGGGCGCGAGCGGGAGCTGGCGCTGGAGTTCTGCAGCAGGCGGGTGGACGGGTTGTTGATCGTGCCCGCCGGCCTCCAGCACAGCTACCTGGTGCCGGAGATGCGCGCCGGGACGCCCGTGGTGTTCCTGGACCGGCCGGCGGGTGACGTCGTCGCCGACACGGTGCTGGTGGACAACATCGGCGGCACCGTCGAGGCCGTCACGCACCTCGCCTCGCACGGGCACCGCCGCATCGCGTTCCTCGGGGACGCGCCGGACATCTTCACCGCCAACGAGCGCCTGCGCGGCTACCGCGAGGGCTGCGTGCGCGCGGGCATCGGCTACCACGAGGAGCTCGTGGCGATGGGTCCGCACGACGAGAGCAGCGTGGGCGCCACGTTGCACCGGCTGCAGACCATGCGCGAGCCCGCCACGGCGATCGTGGCCGGCAACAACCGCATCACCGTGTACATCCTGCGTTCGCTCGCCGGAACCGCGGAACGGCCCGCCCTGGTGGGCTTCGACGACTTCGAGCTCGCCGACCTGCTGTCGCCGCCGGTGACCGTGATCGCGCACGACGCGAGCGCGCTCGGCAAGGCGGCCACCGATTTGTTGTTCGCCCGACTGGACGGCGACAACTCACCACCGCGCCGCGTCGTGCTGCCGGTGCGCTTGGTGCCACGAGGATCCGGGGAGGTCCACGCGTGAGTTCTGGTGTGCTCCACCAGCCTGTCAACCTGCCTGCCAACCAGCCGAAGCAGTTCTACCGCGGCGGTGAGGCGATCGCCGCGCTGCGCGGCGGTGCGAGCGGCGACTTCGGCCCCGAGGACTGGGTGGCGTCGACGACGACCCTCTTCGGGCGCAGCGACGCCGGGTTGACAACGTTGCCGAACGGCGTGCTGCTGCGCGACGCCGTCGAAGCGGACCCGACGGGGTGGCTCGGCCACGACCACGTCGCGAAGTTCGGCGCGGACACCGCCCTGCTCGTGAAGCTGCTCGACGCGGGCCAGCGCCTGCCGGTGCACTGCCACCCGTCGAACGCCTTCGCGTCCTCGCACCTGAACTGCCGCCACGGCAAGACGGAGGCGTGGATCGTCGTCGGCACGACCGGCCAGGACCCGACCGTCTACATCGGATTCCGCGACGACGTGCCCGCCGCGACCGTCGCCGAGTGGGTCGCCACGCAGGACACGAAGGCGATGCTCGACTCGCTGAACCCGGTCTGCGTCCGGCCCGGCGACACGGTGTTCGTGCCCGCCGGCGTGCCGCACGCGATCGGCGAGGGCGTCTTCATCGTCGAGCTCCAGCAGCCGACGGACTTCTCGGTCACGCTGGAGTGGCAGGGCTTCCTCGCCAACGCCGACATCGGCCACCTCGGTCTCGGCTACGACGTCGCGCTGGACTGCGTCGACCGCTCCGGCTGGAGCGGCGAGCTCGACAAGCTCGTGCGTCAGACGTCGGAGAAGTGGGCGCCCTCGGTAGACCTGCTCGGCGAGGACGCGAACCCGTTCTTCCAGGCCGACCGCCTGCACGTGGAAGGCTCCTTCGCGTTGGAGCCGTCGTTCGCCGTGGTGGTCGTGCTGGAGGGCTCCGGCCAGCTCGGTGGGCTGGAGGTGCGCAAGGGCAGCACCGTCGTCGTGCCGCACGCGGCGGGCGAGCTGGGGCTGACCGGTGACCTGGTGGCGATCCGCTGCCGTCCGCCCGTTCTGTCCACTGTGGAGGACATATCGCGATGAACCAGCCGTTGCTGGAAGCGCGTGATCTCAAGAAGAGCTACGGCACCGTGGAGGCTCTCCGCGGTGCCTCGTTCACCGCCTACCCCGGTGAGGTCGTGTCGCTGATCGGCGACAACGGCGCGGGCAAGTCCACCCTGGTGAAGTGCCTGTCCGGGGTGGAGCAGCCCACCGGCGGCGAGCTGCTGTTCGAAGGCGAGCCGCTGCACCTCGACTCCCCCAACGACGCCCGCGACCGCGGCATCGAGACGGTGTTCCAGGACCTGGCGGTCGCGCCGGACCTCGACCCGGCCGCGAACATGTTCCTGGGCAGGGAGGTCCTCAAGCCCGGCGTCCTGGGCTTCTTCGGCGTCCTCGACAAGAAGGCGATGCGCCGGCAGGCGTCCGAGCACTTCACCAGGTTCGGCGCGACGCTGCAGAGCATCGACGTGCCGATCGCGGCCCTGTCGGGCGGTCAGCGCCAGTCCGTCGCCGTCGCGCGGTCCGTGGCGTGGGCGTCGAAGCTCGTGTTCATGGACGAGCCGACCGCCGCACTCGGCGTGGTGCAACGGGAACGCGTGCTCGACGTGATCAAGCGGGTCCGCGACGAGGGCGTCGCGGTCGTGCTGATCTCGCACAACATGCCCGAGGTGCTGTCGGTCTCCGACCGCGTCGAGGTGCTGCGCCTCGGCCGCCGGGTGGCCCGCTTCCAGGCCGCGGACACCACCGTCGAAGAGCTCGTCGGCGCGATGACCGGCGCGCTGTCACAGGAGGACGCGGCATGACGACGGACGAGAAGACAACGTTGTCATCTCTGCCGGACGAGCAGCGCACCCCGTTGCTCAAGCGGCTGACCGGCGCGAACACGCTGTGGATCGGCCTGGTGCTGCTGGTGCTGGTCGCCGTGTTCGGCGCGATCCGCCCGGACGCGATCTTCCAGGTGACCACGCTGCAGTTCCTGCTCGCGGAGACCGCCGTGCTGCTGGTGCTGTCGGTCGGCATGACGTTCGTGATCATCACGTCCGGCATCGACCTGTCGGTGGGCTCGGTGCTGGTGTTCGCGTCCGTCAGCTCGGCGCTCGCGATGAACGCGGTGTCCGGCGGCGACGCGACGAACGCCGGCTGGGGCGTGATCGCGTTCGGCCTGCTGGTCGCCGTCGTCAGCGGTGCCGTGTGGGGCCTGCTCAACGGCCTGCTGATCTCGCGGGCGAAGATCCCGCCGCTGATCGTCACGCTGGGCTCGTTCGGCGCGGCGCAGGGCGCGGCCCTGTTGCTCAACAACGGTTCCAACGTCTCCGGCATCCCGGACAGGCTCAACCGCACCTTCGGTTCGGGCACGTACTTCGGCATCCCGAACATCGTGATCGTCGCCGCGGTCGTCACCGCCCTGGGCGCACTCCTGCTGTCCACCACGCGCTTCGGCCGCTACACCTACGCCGTCGGCTCGAACGAGGAGGCGGCGCGCCGGGTCGGCATCTCGGTGCGCGGCCACCTCACGAAGGTGTACCTGCTCGCGGGAACCCTCGCGGGCCTGGCGGGCTTCATGGGCAACGCGTTCTTCCGCGTCGCGGTCGTCACGGGCCACGAGACGGACAACCTGAACGCGATCGCCGCCGTCGTCCTGGGTGGCACGAGCATCTTCGGCGGCACCGGCTCGGTGCTGGGCACGGTGTTCGGCGTGTTCATCCCGGCGGTGCTGGAGAAGGGCCTCGTGATCATCGGGGTCAGGGAGTTCTGGCAGCCGATCGCCGTGGCGATCGTGCTGGTGGCCGCCGTGTGGCTGGACCAGACGCGGCGCCGGGCGCGCAACCAACGCTAAGGGAAAGGGTGCTGGACCAATGAAGATCCGCTCCGCAGTGGCCGTCTCGGCCGCGTTCCTCCTCGCCGCGTGTGGCGGCGGTGGCCAGATCGGCGACTCGAACTCGGGCACCACCGCCGCGAACAAGAAGCTGGTGCTGATCCCGGGCATCACCGCGGAACCGTTCTACATCTCGATGCAGTGCGGCTTCACCGAAGCCGCGAAGGCCGCGGGCTACGAGGTGGACACCCAGGCCCCCGCGAAGTTCGACGCGGCCCAGCAAACCCCCATCGTCACGGGCATCCTGGCCTCGAAGCCGGCGGCGGTCCTGATCGCCCCGACCGACGATAAGGCCATGGCGGGCCCGATGAAGCAGCTCAAGGACGCGGGCATCAAGGTAGTCGAGGTCGACACCAAGCTCCAGGACACCTCGATCGCCCTGTCGTCCATCTCCTCCAACAACGAACAGGGCGGCAAACTGGCAGCCGAGACCCTGAACAAACTGGCAGCGGGCAAGTCGGGATCGGTCCTGGTCCTGAACACCAAGGCCGGCACCTCCACCACCGACGCACGGGCAAAGGGCTTCGAGGAAGCCGTCAAGGCCTTCCCGAACCTGAAGTACATCGGCCAGCAGTACACCGACAACGAGCCCGCCACAGCGGCCTCGAAGGTGACCGCGACCCTGGCAGCGAACCCCGACCTGATCGGGGTCTTCGCCACGAACCTGAACACAGGCGAAGGCGCCGCGACGGGCCTGAGGAACGCAGGCAAGACCGGCACGGTGAACCTGGTCGGCTTCGACGCCTCCCCGAAGCAGGTGGAGGACCTCAAGGCAGGCACCGTGCAAGCGCTGATCGCCCAGGACCCCGGCACCATCGGCAAGCAGGGCGTGGAACAGGCGATCGCCGCGATCGAGGCCAAGGAAACCAAGCGCAACATCGAAACGGACCTGGTGGCGATCACCAAGGACGACGCAGAAGCGAACTCGAAGTACTTCTACAAGCAGTCCTGCTAAGCCCAGCCGAAGGCGAAGGCGAGCACGCTGTTGGCTTTGGCTTTGGCTTTTGCCTTGGCTTTTGAGCGAAGCTCTCCGCGGTGGGGTTCCCGTCACGAGTCGCGCCACAGCTCTTGCTGCACGCGAGGAGGGGTGTCAACCCGGCACGCTTTTCGCCGGGTTGA